>USEH01000064.1 GCA_900553675.1 uncultured Ruminococcus sp.
TATTCGGGACCGAACACGCTGTCCTCAAACGTAAGATGCTTAAGCTCGCCGCCCTTTTGAGTGTACTCAATTTTTGAAAAGTGGGAGTGGAAGCACTTTAGTCTGTCGCTTCCGAGCTTGTTTTCTATTCCGTCTAAAATCTGCTCAAAGGCTTCTTTAGAGTTTACTCCGCCCAGAGTTCTTGCGTTGAGGTGACCGAAATCTATGCAGGGCAAAAAGCTGTCGTCTAAAGCTGCAAGCTCCATAACCTCTTCAAAATTGCCAAGCTGGTTAATTTTGCCCATGGTTTCGGGGCAGAAGCGGATATTCTCATATCCCTGCGATACTGCCGCTTTCCTCGCCCGCATTAATGTGTCCTTGGCAAGCTCCAATGCCGCCTCGCGGGTCATTTTCGAGCAGGAGCCGGAGTGTATTACTATCCTCTCCGCACCGATTTTGACAGCCGCTTCGCAGGACTGTAGTATGTAATCTATGCTCTTATCCCGCTTTTCCGGCTCTACGCTTGAAAGCGAGATGAAGTAGGGCGCGTGCAGCGAAAGGGTTATGCCGTATTCCTCGGCGTTGGCTTTAAGCTTCTGCGCGGAAGCGTCGGTCACTCTTACCCCCTGACCGCACTGATATTCAAAAGCGTCCAACCCCATTTCGCTTAAGTACTTTGGCATATCCGAGGACGCCTTATACTTTTTCAGAAAATCCTCCGCACTTCCGGCAGGACCGAATATTGCGCTCATCTACAAGTCGCTCCCTTCTTTTATGATACGTGATTTACGCGGCAGAAACGGCTTTTCAAGCGTTCTCTTCACCCTGAACCAAAAGCCGGTTTCGTAAACTATCGGGAATGTGAAAATGCTCCTTACGCCAGCAAGATTGCATCCCAGAACGTCTGTATATATCTGATCCCCGACCGAGGCGACCTTCCGCTTGTCAACGCCTAATCGCTCGACTGCGCGCTTATATCCGCCTGTCAAGGGCTTTCCGCCGTCGCAGACGAAATCCAGACCCAGCTCGTCGGAAAAGGGCTTTACACGTTCGTAGTGGTTGTTCGAGAGAATAATCATCTTAAAGTTAATCGCCTTCATGCCGTCAAGCCACTGCTTTATTTCAGGCTTTGGGATTGGGTTGTTGTGAGTGGTAAGGGTGTTGTCAAGGTCGATTATCAGCGCGCGGATGTTCTCTTTTTCCAAGAACTGCGGCGTGATATCGGCGATCGAAGCAAACACATACTTTGGTCTTAAAAGCATTTGACCTCCAAAAACAAAAGCGAACAGACATACTGCTCGCTTTTCTTTAAATATACTTATTTTCGACAAAAGTGTTCCAAAATCAGGGATAAAACCCATCGTATAGCGGTTTTGTGCATGATTTTTTGTTTCACTTTAGGCGTAAATTAGTAATATACATGAGAACGGCTTAATATTTGCGCTTACGAGCAGCTTCAGACTTCTTTTTGCGCTTTACCGAAGGCTTTTCGTAATGTTCTCTTTTACGCACTTCAGCGATAACGCCGTCTCTGGCACAGGATCTCTTGAAACGCTTGAGCGCCGTCTCTAATGATTCATTTTTACCAACACGTACTTCTGCCATTTATTGTTCCCTCCCTTTGCCGCATGGGCAGAGGATTTTACATCAGCTATAATCTAACAGCGATAATGTAACTAAATAGCATTATAACCCAAATACGCCGATATGTCAATAGCTATTTTGAAAAATTCACAAATTATTTGTATCCCGAGCTATGTCAGACCAAAAGTGCGTCACTTGGCAACTATATTGCAAAGCTTGCCCTTTACATAAATTTCCTTTACGATGGTCTTTCCGGCAAGCTCGGCAGCTATCTTGTCAAGCGATTTTACGTGTGCAAGAACCTCAGCCTGCTCGGCATCTGCCGAAACCATAACTCTTTCCTTTATCTTGCCGTTAATCTGAACGGCGATCTCAATTTCATCGTCGGCACACTGAGCTTCGTCGTAAGAACACCACTTTGCATCGTGGATATATCCGCCGAAGTTCAGGTTCTGATACATCTCCTCGGCAATATGCGGAGCGAAAGGATAAAGCATAATCAGGAAGTCCTTAAGCTCGGCGCGATTGATTGAGCCTGCAGCGTAGAAATCGTTGAGTATAGTCATCATGGCGGCGATAGCGGTGTTGAACTTCATGCCGTCGATATCTAAAGTTACCTTCTTTATCAGCTTGTGCATCTTAGAAGAAAACTCAGGTCTGTAGCTGTCGCCGTCGACAAGCATATCCGCAAGCGACCATATTCTGTCCAGAAACCTCTTGCAACCCTTAACGCTTGATTCGCTCCACGGAGCCGCCTTTTCATAGTCGCCCATAAACAGGGTGTAGACCCTTAAAACGTCCGCTCCGTACTCGTTTATAACGTCCAGCGGGTCAACAACGTTGCCCTTGGATTTGCTCATCTTGTCGCCGTCGGGACCGAGAATAAGTCCCTGCGCGGTGCGCTTCATATAAGGCTCGTCGGTGTTGACGGCACCTATATCGTAAAGGAACTTATGCCAGAAGCGCGAATAAATCATGTGGCGGGTAACGTGCTCCATGCCGCCGTTGTACCAGTCTACCGGCATCCAGTAGTCAAGAGCTTCCTTGGAAGCAAGGGCATCCGGATTGTGCGGGTCGCAGTATCTAAGATAATACCACGACGAGCCTGCCCACTGAGGCATGGTATCGGTTTCGCGCTTTGCGGGAGCACCGCACTTGGGACAGGTGCAGTTTACGAAGGAATCAATCTTTGCAAGAGGGCTTTCGCCGTCTGAACCGGGCTCAAAGTTTTCAACCTCGGGCAGCTTCAACGGCAGCTCGTCATACGGAACTGCAACCATTCCGCAATGCTCGCAGTATACTATCGGGATAGGCTCGCCCCAGTAACGCTGGCGGTTGAACGCCCAATCCTTCATTTTGTACTGAACGCCCTTTTCGCCTAGTCCCTTTTCTTCGAGGAAGGAAAGCATCTTTTCGATAGAGTCCTTTTTGTTGGTAAGACCGTTGAGAACGCCGGAGTTTATCATCTCGCCGTCGCCGGTGTAGGCTTCCTTTTCTATGTCTCCGCCCTTGATGACTTGGATGATATCTATTCCGAATTTCTTTGCAAACTCGTAGTCTCTCTGATCGTGAGCGGGAACTGCCATGATTGCACCCGTGCCGTAGCCCATCATTACATAATCGGATATGTAAATGGGAATCTCCTTGCCGTTTACGGGGTTAATAGCCGCTATACCGTCGAGCTTAACGCCGGTTTTGTCCTTTACAAGCTGAGTTCTTTCAAACTCGGTCTTCTTGGCACACTCAGCCCGGTATGCCTCGACATCAGCCATATTTTTAATCTTATCTTTGTTTTCATCAATAATGGGATGCTCAGGTGCCATAACCATAAAGGTTACGCCATAGAGAGTGTCGGGACGGGTAGTATATATTCTCAGCTTTTCGTCTATACCCTTAAGCTCAAAGTTTACAAACGCGCCGGTAGACTTGCCTATCCAGTTTTCCTGCTGAAGCTTGATGTTGGGAAGATAGTCAACCTCCTTCAAGCCTTCAAGCAGCCTGTCGCAGTACTCGGTTATGCGCAGATACCATACGTCTTTAGACTTCTGAACTATCTGGCTGTGGCAGATATCGCACTTGCCGCCCTGCGAATCCTCATTTGAAAGGACTACCTTGCAGCTTGGGCAGTAGTTTACAAGGGTCTTATCCTTAAAGGCAAGACCGTGCTCAAACATCTGAAGGAATATCCACTGAGTCCACCTGTAGTAATCCTCATCGGTGGTGTCGATAGTGCGCGACCAGTCAAAGGAGAAGCCCACCTTTTTAAGCTGCTCCGAAAAGTGATGTATGTTGTGGTCGGTGGAAATTCTGGGATGGATACCGGTTTTTATAGCGTAGTTTTCGGCAGGAAGACCGAAGGCGTCAAAGCCTATCGGGAACAGAACGTTATAGCCCTCAAGCCTCTTTTTGCGGGATATTACCTCCAGTCCGGAATAAGCCTTGATATGACCAACGTGCATTCCCGCTCCCGAAGGGTAAGGAAACTCGACTAAGCCGTAAAACTTTTTCTTGCTATGGTCGATTTTAGCTTCAAAGGTCTTGTTATCCTCCCAATATTTCTGCCATTTGCTTTCTACTGCTTCAAAATTGTATTTCATACTATCAGTCCTTGTGAATAAATTTGCTTTTGTTTACAGTGCCAAAATTTATAGAATAAATTGTAGTATATCACATATATTCGCTGATGTCAACTGCTTCGCCGTCGCCCCACAGCTTTTCAAGGGCGTAATCCTTTCGGGTGTCCTTGTAGAATACATGAACGATGATATCGCCGTAGTCCATAGCTATCCAGCTTGCACCGTCGAAGCCCTCGATATGATCAGGCTTTATCCCCTTTTCGCCGAGCTTAAACTCAACCTCGTCGGCAAGACCGCGTGTGTGGGTGGTTGAAGTACCGTTGGCTATAACAAAATAGTCCGCGATAATAGTCAGATCGCCTATCTTTATAGCTTTGATGTTTTCGGCTTTCTTGGAGTCAAGAGCCTTGATGATAGCGGATAGTTTTTCTTTCTGTGTCATGATATCAGTCCTTTATTTAAATATTTCCTTTATTTTAAGATTTCTTTTATTTTCGTTTTTTCTGACGGATACTGCTCCATCACGCCGTCTGTAATCGTAAATCCCAGCTTATCTGCATCAAAGTCGCTCCCCTTTACTCTGAATCGCTCGTTCAGAAGCTTCGCCGCTTTATCTGTTTCCGCCAGATAAAAGCCATTTTTTGTTGACTGCCCCGGAAGAAGCATGATGTTGACATCATCTATTCTGATTCTGTTTGAAAGATTTACAAGCTCCAAAAGCCGGGAGATGTTCATATCCGTGCCGATTTCATTGGTGATTATGTCCATCAATGCCGCAAACCATTCCACCGCTCCCCTGTCGTTCATCGAGCGTATTATGGAAGCCGTAATCTGAATGAACAGCTCTGCCCTTTCCTGACTTCCGTCGGAATATGCTTCACTGTCCGAAGCGATGATACCCGCAACGCTTCCTGCGGCGGTGCGCTTTCCCTTTGCAAGGGTGTTTTCACCGATTTCGATTGGCTTAGACAGCTTTATCTCGATTCCGCCGAAAGACGACGCTATATGTGAAAGCGCCTCGGCGTCCATCACAAAGCTTCCGGATATGTCAAGCATTAACGCCCTTGAAACAATATCGCGATATACTCCCGATTCAAAAGCCTGCGATACAGTACCCTCGAAGTTATCCGCGCTTAAAGCCGTTTCGGGAGGGATTTCAAGGATGTCAAGAGTCTTTTTGTCCTCGTCAAATGTCCACAGCTGCAATCTTGCAAGCTCGTCGCCGTCGGTTACGGATATGATTATATTTGTTTTGTTGGAAACGGTTTCGTAGGCGTATCCCATAGAAGCATAGCGCGCATAATCGGAAGGCACGTTTTTCAATAAAGCCTGCTTCCTGCCCGCGTTCGCCGCAAGTGACAAAAGTATATAGGTTGCAGTTCCCGAAATTATGCAGGATACAAACACCGCAAGCTTAAGCTTTGAAATATATCTTGATTTTTTCATTAACGCTCTCACAAGGGCGGTGATATCCTTAGGTTCTTACATTCTGCCTTGTTTTTTGGATGAAGCTGCTTTAACGGCGTCGTTATATGCTTCAAACGTCAGATGGGGTATAGCTCTTGCCTTCGACACCGAATCGCGAATGGAGAATTTCAGAGCTTCTGATAGCCCTTCGTCGATATCCCTGCGGGTGTCCGCACGGATAACCGAGACGTCGGAATAATCGCGCTCTGCCGAAATCAGGTCTGCCATATACACTATTTTATCGAGCATACCCATTCCGCCCCTGCCAACGGTGTGATACCGCACGGCGGAAAGAATCTCATCGTCCTTAACGCCGAAATTCTCCCGCAGATATACCTCTGCCGCTATGCCGTGATGGGTTTTTGGGGCTTCAAGCTCAACGTCTGTGACTTCAAACCTGCTTCTCTTTACAAGCTCGAGCTGGGATTCTCTCGGAAGTTCCTTGCAGCAGTCGTGCATAAGTCCCGCAAAATAGGCTTTATCGATATCATAGCCGTTGAGATACGCAAGCATAACAGATTCGTTGGCAACGTTCAGCGAATGGATAAATCTCTTTTCCGAAAGCCGCTGACTGAGAAATTCAGTATATTTATTATACTTCGATTTGTCAAAATTATAAAGCTTATTTTTTAAAATATACTTTTCAATCGGCTTGGGTACTCGTCCGCCTGAACAGCCGTATGCTAAAAAGCTCGCTCTTGCTTCGGTGGAAGATACATCCACCGGGTCGGATTCTATTACCGCGACCCTTCCTCCTGCCGAGCGGATTCTTTCCGCGCTGTTCTGAATCCTAAGGCTGTCCTCGCGGCTTCTTGAAACGCAGGCGAGGCTGGCAAGCTCCAAGATTCTATCCGCTTTATACCATCCCAAAAACGATTCAAGCATATCGCTGCCCATCAGAAAGCAAAGCTGCTCGTCGGGGTGCGAGGTGTGATAGTTTTCGAGGGTGTTGACGGTATAGCTCTTTCCTCCCGTCTTAAGCTCGTAATCGCTTACGCTTACGCCTGGGATATCCTTTGCGGCAAGACGGCACATTTCAAGCCTTGCCGAGTCGGGGGCAAGATTCTGCGCTCGCTTGTGCGGAGGGATGTGCGCGGGCATCATGATAAGCTTGTCAGGCTTTAGCTTTTTTAATGCAGCTTTTATCATGGCGATATGACCCATATGAACAGGGTTGAAGGTTCCGCCGAAAATCACTGTTTTCAAGCCCATATGCCGCCTTTCCTATTTCAGCTCGATAACCGGCTTTTCCGGATTTCTCTTGTACAAAACCGCCTTTGAGCCTATCGCTATTACAACCTCTGCGCCGATTCTTTCTGCGATTTCCTCCGCCGCCTCGCGCGAGGTGTACATCGAATTGTCGAGACACTTTATCTTTATTATTTCATGCACTCTTAAATAATCGTCTATCTGCGCAACCTGAGCGTCGTTTATTCCGCCCTTGCCGATCTGAAATGTGGGTTCAAGACCTGCGGCGATTGATTTAAGCTGCGCTCTTTGCTTTGAATTAAGCATAGTTATTTTCTCTCCTTGATATAATCTGCCAGCAGCCGCAGAGCCTTTCCGCGGTGGCTTACGGCGTTTTTCTCATCCGGCGAAAGCTCAGCCGAGCTGACATCTCCCACCATAAAAATGGGGTCGTAGCCAAAGCCGTTTTTGCCAAGCTCCTTATAGCCGATTCTGCCCTCGAATTTGCCCAGAAAGCTGCTTTGCGCGCCGTTTTCGTCGATATAGGTTATCGCGCAGACGAATCTTGCGGTTCGCTTTTCATCCGGTACGCCCTCAAGCTTTTTCAGAACCAGATCATTGTGCACTTTATCGTCCCGTGTGCCGCCGTACCGTGCCGAATGAACGCCCGGCTCGCCGCCCAAAGCGTCCACCTCTAAACCGCTGTCGTCAGCGATAACCGCGCATTTTGAGATTTCATATACCGCGCGCGCCTTTATCGCAGAATTTTCCTCAAAGGTTTCGCCTGTTTCCTCGGGATCAACGTGTATTCCCGCTTCCTCCTGAGAGATAATGTGACAGCCCAGCGGCTCCAAAATCTCGCGGAACTCGCGGAGCTTGTGGGGATTGTTTGAAGCAAGTATCATATCCATGGCTTTTGCCCCCTATCAGTTGTCAAACAAAGCGTCGGCAAAATCGTGGGCGTTAAACGGCTGCAAATCCTCTATCTTCTCGCCGACGGTTATAAGCTTTACAGGCACCTTAAGCTCGTTGGCTATGGGAATTACTATTCCGCCCTTTGCGGTTGAATCAAGCTTTGTAAGTATTATGCCGGTGATATCGGCAGCCTCGTTAAACTCTCTTGCCTGATTTACGGCGTTCTGTCCGGTGGTGGCGTCAAGAGCTATCAGGACCTCCAAAGCGCAGTCGCCCGCCTTGTTGTGGACAATTTTGGATATCTTTGCAAGCTCGCTCATAAGATTTTTCTTTGTGTGAAGCCTTCCGGCGGTGTCCACTATAACCACATCGACATTTCTCGCCTTTGCGGCGTCCATAGCGTCATACACTACAGCCGCAGGGTCGGAGCCTTCGGCGTGCTTTATGATATCCGCGCCCGAACGGTCGCACCACACCTGAAGCTGGTCTATCGCCGCCGCGCGGAAGGTATCGGCAGCAGCGACAAGCACCTTTTTGCCATCGCTTATAAGCTGGTAGGCAAGCTTGCCGATAGAGGTTGTCTTGCCCGCGCCGTTTACGCCGATGACAAGAATTACCGAAGGCTTTGTTGAAAGGTTTATAGGCTCGTCCTCGCCGAGCATCTCCACAATTATTTCCTTGATTGCAGCCTTAACGCCGTCGGTATCGGATATTTTTTCCTCCTTGACCTTTTGGCGCAGCTTTTCAACTATCTCCTCCGAGGTTCTGCCGCCGAGATCTGACATAATAAGGGTTTCTTCAAGCTCGTCGTAGAAATCGTCGTCTATCTTTTTCGAGCCGGAGAACAATGAGTTCAGCCCTCCGATAAAGCTCGATTTGGTCTTTGAAAGTCCGGCTTTCAGCTTATCAAAAAATCCCATCGGGTAACATCCTTTCTTGATTTATATTAATTTTCATCCGAGAACACAGCCTGCGAAACATCCATTTTCAGAAGCTTTGAAACGCCCTTTTCCTGCATGGTAACGCCATACAAAACGTCAGCTTCTTCCATGGTTCCGCGCCTGTGGGTTACAACTATAAACTGCGTTGTATCGGTGAAGTTGCGAAGATACTGCGCATATCGTGTGACGTTTACATCGTCCAGCGCGGCTTCTATCTCGTCCAGAATGCAAAACGGTGACGGGCGAAGCTTTAATATCGCAAAATATATGGCAATAGCCACAAACGACTGCTCGCCGCCCGACAAAAGCGAAAGATTTTTTATGACCTTTCCGGGGGGTGCTACGTTTATTTCTATACCTGATTCCAAAACGTTGTCGGGGTCAGTAAGCTTTAATTCCGCCTTGCCGCCGCCGAAAAGCTCGACAAATATCTGCTTAAAGTTTTCGTTTATCTTTGCAAAGCTCTCGCTGAAAATTTCCTTCATGCTCTTGGTAAGCTCGGAGATAAGGCGTTCAAGCTCGGATTTCGACTTTGTAACATCCGAAAGCTGCCCGTTTAAAAACTCGTATCTTTCCGACACTTCCTTGTATTCGTCTATCGCGTCGGTGTTTACCGTTCCCAACGCCCTTATCTTTGATTTCAGTTCGTTCAGGTGCTTGTTTGCCGCCGACACGTCTTCCAGCTCCTGCGCGCTCTCGTATGCCTGCGCAACCGTCATCGAATAGGCTTCCCAGAGCTGGCTAATTATGCTTTCGCTTTCGCGATTGGTGGAATCTATCCTTTCGTTCAGGCGGGTTATCTCCGCCGAGACAGTCTCCTTTCGGTCGCTCATCTGCCGCTGGGTCTGCCTGATTTCGTTCTCCCTGCGCTCGTATTCAAGCGAAGAGTCAAGCTCTGATTTTATCCTTGTATTAAGGCTCTGGATGGTAGCTTCGGCGTTCTTGGCTTCCACCTCGCGCTCGGAGATATTCTCGTTTTCTTCGGCTATATTAGCGTTCAGCTCGGCTATTCTCTGATTGTATTCAGCCGCCATTGACCTTGCCGAGTCGATTCCTCCGCTGAGCTGACTTATAACAAGCTGTGCGGCTTCAATATCCTTGGCAAGCTCCACAAGCTTAAGCTTAGTGTCCGAAAGCTCGTTTGAAAGCTGCTCACGCTTCTGCCTCGATTCGTCCGAGCGCTGAGAAGCCTTGCTGACAAGCTCTTCAAGACCTTCTATCTCGGAATTTACGTCCGACAGCTGTTTTTCGCCGTCCTCATACGCTTTGTCGGCGGATTCTATAGCGGATAGACTCGACTCTCTTGCCTTGTTAAGCTCGCCCTCGCGGGTGATAAGCTGAGAAAGCAAAAGTTCTGAGTTTTTCAGCTCTCCCTCAAAGCGGATCTTGTCCGCTTCCATACTCTGGATCTCTTCGCGCTCGCCCTCAACGTCGTAGCCAAGCTTTTCAACCTCGGCTGAAAGCGAAGCAAGCCTGTCCTTTAAAATCTGATTCTTTTTTGCACGACGGATGGCATCCTTCAGAAGTGCAGCGACCACCGGATTCTGCTCATATAATGTCACCTCGTAC
>USEH01000065.1 GCA_900553675.1 uncultured Ruminococcus sp.
CCGATATAGATATTCAGGTTGACGGCGGCGTAAACGCCGAAACAATCAAAACCTGCGCAAAGGCGGGGGCGAATGTGTTTGTGGCGGGCAGTGCCGTTTTCAAGAGCGAAAACCCGGAGGCCACAATAAAGCTTCTTAAAGAAAATGCAGGAAATGTGGGATAACAAATGAAGAAAAAGCGCTTTTACAAAAATATAAAGCGCGGCGAAAAATGGACCGAAGAGGAAAAAGGATATCCGGTTGATTTTGCGGATAAATATATTTCCGACGAGGGCATTTACACCGACAAATTCGATTACATGCGCCCGAAAACAAAAAAGAAAAGGCGCACAAAAGAAAAGGCTAAGGGGCTTTCAAAAAAATTCGGAATTGCCCTGCTTTGCCTGCTTATAATCGGAATCGGCTATACCGGAATGGATGTTTACATGCAGCGCCACGGCATGCCGGTGAGGTATTCGGATTTGCAAAATCAGCCTGCCGAGGGCAGCATAAACGAAATGCAGCTGAGCCTGAAAGCCTCCTATGAAGAAAGCATTTCGATGGACGGCTCCGTTATGCTGGATTCCGTTATTTCCAAATTGACGGACGGCGGCTATAATGCCGTTATGATAGACATTAAGCGCGACGACGGCTCCGTGGGCTTCAAAAACGCACTTGCAACGGTTGACACCTACGGCTCCGTTGCATTTCCGGCAACGGATTTAAAAGGCTCCGTTTCCAAGCTGAAGGAGCAGGATTTGCTTGCCGTGGGCAGAGTTTACTGCTATATGGATAATCTTGTGCCGCAAAAGGACAGATCCGCCGCGATACTTGATTCAAACGGAATCCCTTACACGGACAGCAAAGGAAACACCTATTTAAATCCCGATTCGCAAACCGCATATAAATATATTAAAGACATCATCGCCGAGGCGGCAGACGCAGGAATCACCGTTTTTGTGCTTGACGGCACAGACTTGCCCGAGGCGATTGCCGATGAATATTCCGGCGGCTTTGATAAGCTTGCCGCAAAGCTTTACAACGATTTGGGCACAGACATTAAATTCGTTAAAGAAATCGATGTGTCCCTTTCCGCAAGCGACATCGGCAAGAGCGAAAATCAAGAAAGCAACGAAGAAGAACGCGCAAACCGCAAAGCCGAGGAAGACAACGATGAAGAAAGCGCCGACGAAGAAACAACAGAATCAACAACGCAAAACAAAATAAACGAATTACTGCCGCAGATAGACACGAGCAGGGAAGTTTATTTCATAACCGCCGCGGCAGACAAAGCCGAAACAAAATCTGTGTTGGAGGATTGCGGAATATCATCATATATTCTTGCAGATTAGCAATATGAAAAAAGCGATTGCATTTATTATAACGCTGCTGGCCGCGCTGAGCCTTTGCACCTGCGCGTTTGCAGCCGAGGCGCCGATTAAAAACGCGCCGTTTCTTGAAAGCATTGAATTTTCAAACGCCGATATCGACGGCGGCTTCAAGCAGGATAAAACCTTTTATTCACTTACGCTTAAAGACCCAAGCCAAAGCGCGGTGCTTGCAGGCTACAAGGTAAACGGCGCGGCGGATGTGTTTGCCACTTATTCATACGATAATTCAAACCACCAAATCGGCATAACCGTTACCCTTAATTTTGCAAACGGCAGCGTTATTTACACATTTAATTATTCAAATGTGCAAAGCTATGCGATTTCATCAAACGCAAACCTGAAGGGGCTTAACTGCGAATATGCCGAAGTGCAGCCCGAAATAAACAAAAACGACACCGTTTACAAGGTTTATATTCCACGCGATTTAACCGAGCTTAACATAACCCCGGTTACGGATGATGTTCACGCCTTTGCCGCGCCGATAAACCTGACCCTGCGCGCAGGGCAGGAAACGGATTTTTCAACCACCGTTACCGCTTCGGACGGCACAACAAAAAAATACACCTTTAAAATCAAAAGAGTAAACAAAACCCTTGAAGAGGTTAAAGCCGAAATGGCAGACCCCGATTTCACATCGTTTGTGGCGGGCGAGCTTTTTTACCAAAAGCCCGTTTTCACGGTTACGGTTTGCGCCGTTGCCGGCGGAATTTTAGCCGTTATTATAATTTTACTTATCATCAGGAAGGTTGCCGTTAATCCTTACGACAGTGAAGAAAAGCCGTTTTACTCCCCTATTGAATAAACAAAAAGAAAGGATGTGAGCACATGGAATTGAACGACATGACACAACACATTGATGAACTTCATGCCAAGCGAGATATCAAGGCGCTTAAACATTATTTAAATGAATTGAACCCCGCCGATATTGCGCAATTGCTGGAGGAGATTGAAGATGAACGAAAACGGATATTCTTTTTCAGACTGCTCACAAAAGAAAACGCTGCCGAAACCTTTGTTGAATTTGACAGCGACACACAGGAAAACCTGATTTCGGCATTTTCGGACGCCGAGCTTAAAGAAGTGCTCGACGAGCTTTATGCCGACGACGCCGCAGATATTGTTGAGGAAATGCCTGCGTCCGTTGTTAAAAGAATTCTTAAAAACACCGACCTTGAAACAAGAAAAACAATCAACACTCTGCTGAAATATCCCGATGATTCCGCCGGCTCGATTATGACAACGGAATTTGTTGACCTTAAAAGGGATATGACGGTTGAGGACGCTTTTAAGCGAATCAGGCGAACGGGTGTTGACAAAGAAACGATTTACACCTGCTATATCACCGACGCATCAAGGCACCTGCTGGGCGTTACAACGGTTAAAGAACTGCTGCTTCACGATTACGACGATTTAATTGAAGAATTTATGGAAACGAATGTTATTTCCGTAAACACGCTGGACGACCAGGAAAAAGCCTCCGGCTTACTTCAAAAATACGATTTCCTTGCCCTGCCCGTTGTTGACATGGAAAACAGGCTTGTGGGCATTATCACGATCGACGATGCTCTTGATGTTTTGCAGGAGGAAAACACCGAGGATATTCACAAGATGAACGCCATTGTGCGCACATCGGAAAAGCCCTATCTTAAAATCGGCGTTTTCGACACATGGAAATCAAGAATCCCGTGGCTTATGCTGCTTATGATAAGCGCCACATTTACAGGAATGATCATCACCGGGTTTGAGGACAAGCTCTCCGCCATGATTGTGCTTACGGCATTTATCCCTATGCTGATGGACACCGGCGGTAATGCGGGCGGTCAGGCTTCGGTAACAATCATAAGAGGAATGTCTCTCGGCGATATCGAGCTTAAGGACGTTTTAGGAGTAATCTGGAAAGAAACACGGGTATCACTGCTCTGCGGCATTACCTTGGCAGTAGTCAACTTCGGCAAGATAATGCTTGTAGACCGGCTTATTCTGGGCAACACCGAAATAACCGCAATGGTAGCGCTTGTAGTCTGCCTGACGCTGGTTCTGGCAGTGTTCATAGCAAAGCTCATAGGCTGTTCCCTGCCGATTGCGGCAAAAGCAATAGGCTTTGATCCTGCGGTTATGGCGAGTCCGTTTATTACTACTATTGTAGACGCTATTTCGCTGCTGGCATATTTCCTGATAGCTCAGGCGCTGCTGCACATTTGAGTGTTATCGCCTTTCGGCAGTTTAGTCACCAACCGGTTTAATATAAACATATCAAAAAGGAGAAATCACCATGAACGAAGTATTCAACTACGCAAAATGCCCAATCTGCGGCAACGTTGTCGAAGACATCCACGGCAACACCACCCCATTGCGCTGCTGCGGCAAGCCGATGGAAATTCTTAAGCCCAACACCACCGAGGCTGCAACCGAAAAGCATCTGCCCGTTGTTGAGGTATGCGACGATGAAATCGTTGTCAAGGTCGGTTCAGTCGCCCACCCCATGACCAAGGAACACTACATTATGTGGGTTTCGCAGGTCTGCGGAAACAAGGAAAACAAGGTTATCCTTTATCCCGAGCAGGATCCGGTTGTAAGATTCCCCTATATGCCCGAGTGCAAGATCTACGCCTACTGCAACCTGCACGGTCTTTGGATGACCGAGGTTAAGCTCTGATAGCTTAGCTAAAAATTCGGACGCGAAAATCCGGCTCAATCCCTACATTATTGGGACTGAGCCGGATTCAATCTGTCGGCAAAGAAAACTACCATGTAAGTATATATTGGTATGTTTTGAACTACTACTCAGTGCAGTAATGGACGCGCTTCGCACGCCCATAGGAGAACCCCCGGCGAGGGTTCTCCCTCTCCTGCGCTTCACTCCGCTGGGGATTTCGCAACCTGCGGGTCGCGACTTGGGGCACCGCCCCAAGACCCTGCCGCCCTTTCGAGAAAGGGTGGGCGGAAAGCTTTTAGTTTTTTGCTATTGAAAATTAGCTTTATCTACAAGCTAAATCCGGCTCAATCCCATATTTCGGGACTGAGCCGGATATTTTCATATCTGTTAAACCTCAAACCGATAAACCCTGACTTTTCTTTTCCCCTCGGCATACATATCGTGATCTTCGGGGATATCCGCAATCTCCAAAAGCTCTCCTCCGGCGATTTCACAGGTTCTTGCGGATGCTGCATTGTCCGGCTGGCAGGTGATTATCACATACCCCAGCCCGTGCCTTTTAGCAAGCCCGAAAAGCAGCTTGCACGCCTTTGCCGCGTATCTGTGACCGCGGTAAGGCTCGTCTATGCAGTAGCCGATGTTTCCGCCGATGTAAAGCCCTTGGTTGTGACCTATGCGCAAGTCGCATTTGCCGATTGCGGTGCCGTCCGGCAGGCAGATGTCGAAGTAGTACGCCGGAACCCAATCCTTTACGGGGTCGGCATAGCAGGTGTGGTCTAATTTAAGGGCGATTTCTTCGGTTTTAAGATTGTCGGTGTTAAAAAACTCCATCATAAGCTCTCGATGTTGTCAAATTCTCCGCAGGCATCGATCTTCTCTCTTGCCGCTACTACGCATACGCTTCCCGAATCAAGTGCAGACTGCACCTTGTCGGCAAGGTCGTTGAGCGTTGCGGGAGTTGCCGAGATGATTGCGCGCAGATACTCGCGGCGTTCGGCTGTGGTGGTCTTGCGCCAGTATCTTCTGTCGGCAACAGTCGCCTTAAGTCTGGGAGAAAGCAGAGGCGAGCAGTCCGCAACCGCACCGATTATAAATCCGGTAAGGTCGGGTGATGACGCCGCAAAGCCCTTAATAAACTCGCCGGTTTTTGAGTAGCTCTCCAAGGACTTAGCCGCGCTGGGGTCGCGGTAGGAGTAGTTGGCAACAATGCCGTTGTTGAATACCGGCATTCCACAGCCGTATGCGCCGCCCTGTACTCTTATTACGTTCCAGAGATATGCAAGGCTTACTATCTTTGAGGTAAGCTCCATCTCGCCGCAGAAGCCCGAGCCGAGCTTTGCAAGGTTTCCGCCCTTAACCGCAAAACAGATGTCCGCCGGAATAACAATTCCCTCTCTGCTGATTCCGCGCGGCTTTACAGCTGCGCAGCAATCGCACTTGCAGCCTTCGCCCTTGGGCAGAGCCTTGCTAAGGATTCCGACCGCCTTTTCAACGATTTCATCATCCACGCCGGTGAAGCTTGCGGTGAGCGATCCTGCATTGACAATCTTTCCTGCCAGGTCAGCCATGGTCGCTTTAAGAGAAGTCCAGTTCCAGCCGGATTCGTTGTCGCGCAGCCACTTGTAATAGCTGAATCCGCCCGCGCACTCGTCTACAACGCCGGATGCGGATATCTGCGCACGAAGTATTGTAAGGGCGATAGAGTTGCCCGCCATTACAGTTCTCTGGAACAGCTTCATCTTGGTCTGACGGAGAATGTCCAGCGCGTCGCTTTCCTTGTCGAATACCGTCTTTGTAAGCAGGTCGGAGACGAACTCGACCGCCTTATCTATATTGCTCTTAAGGGTACTAAAGGATACAACAAGCTTTGTAAGGCAGGAATCAACACAGTTGTTTTCATCATATGCCGCAACCGAGAAGTTAAGGCTTCCGCAGAGAAGCTTGGTAAGGTTTGCAACCTCCTCCTCGGTGTGATTGGAGGTTCTGAGCTTGCCCATCAGCTCGCACATAAACGAAAGCTCGGAGATGTCCTTTTCCGAAAGACCATCGGCGTCGAAGTAAAGATTGCAGTAGACTATGCCGCCGCAGTTGATATCGTGCTTAAGCACCTTTATGCCGTTTACTACGGCTTCCTCGGCAGGAATAACCTCCGGCTCGTCGGAAATGTCGGATATCTTAAGCGACGGAATCGACTTCAGATCCTCCTCGGAGTCAGTGGAGTGCTGCCACTCCTCAAGCACCTTCTGCTCTTCCTTGAGCTCGGCGCGTTTTTCCTCGCTCCAAGAAGCTTCCTCCTTGGCAAGACGGTCGGCTTCAAGCTTTCTTCTTGCCTCGCCGGCAGTCTTCGAGGGGTTCATGGTAACCTTGCAGCTGTGGGGATTGTTAATAAGAATCTCGCTGATGAGCTGCTCAAAGTAGCCCTCATCCATCTTTTTGCGCAGATTTACAAACAGGTCGCCGATTTCAAGCTCTGTTATCGGGTCGCCGCCGTAGAGCCATGTTGAAAGAGTGTTCAGGCTGTAAACAAGACCCTGCGGAACGCTTCCCGAGTCGCACTCGCGTTCCTTGAACTCATAATTTGCCAGAGCGGCGTTGAGCTGATCGCGGTCAAGACCTTCGCGCGCAAGTCGTGCAAGCTCGTCGAATATAACCTTTTCGACCTTATCCTTATTGGCGGCTTCGAGATTCTTAGCCTGAATGAACGCCCAAGGCTGGTAAACGCCGTCGTAAATCTCCACCGAGACCTCCTCGGCAAGACCCGCGCCTAAAACAGCCTTGTTGAGCGGAGCCTGATTGCTTCCCGCAAGAACCTTTGAAAGCACGTGCATAGCGACAATCTTCTCGCGCTCGTCGAACATACCTATAACGCTGCCCCATGCAAGCCTTGTCTTTTTGGAGATGTCCTCGTCCTCGCCGACCTCGAATTCAACCTCAACGTTCTCGGTCTTAACAGGCTTCTGAAGTGCAGGGGGAGCCATTCTTTCGGTTCTGTCAAATCCCGAAAGATACTCGTCGTCGACAACCGCCAGAACCTCGTCGATATTGACCTCGCCATCCAAGAACATGTAGGCGTTGGAGGGAGAATAGAAGCGACGGTGGCTGTTGATAAATTCCTCATAGCTCAGATCCGGAATCTTTGCCGGATCGCCGCCGGATACATATTTATAAGGAGAATCCGGGAACAGATGCACATTCAGCGCACAGACCATAAGCTCGTCGGCGTCTGCCATAGCGCCCTTCATCTCGTTGAAGACAACGCCCTTATAGCTGGGCTTGCCGTTTTCGTCAAACTCGTAATGCCAGCCCTCCTGATGGAATATCTCCGGCTTGGAGTAGATAAGCGGGCGGAAAACAGCGTCGAGATATACGCGGGTAAGGTTCATAAAGTCCTTATCGTTGCGGCTGCAAACCGGATAAACGGTCTTATCCGGATAGGTCATTGCGTTTAAGAAGGTGTTCATCGAGCTCTTTAAAAGCTCAACAAACGGTTCCTTTACTCTATACTTATCCGAGCCGCACAGAACGGAGTGCTCCAATATGTGGAACACGCCGGTGTCGTTCCAGGGCAGGGTTTCAAAGGCTATGCCAAAGGTCTTGTTTTCGTCCGGTCTTTTAATCCAGATGGCTTGCAAGCCGGTTTTGTCGTGGGTAAGCTCTATCAAAGAGCCGTCAAGCTCGGGCAGGTCGCGGACACGTGTTACCGTGAAGCCATGGATTTTTTCGTTAACTGTCATTTTGCATTCTTTCCTTTCAGAGTGATATAAAACCTCCGCCGAGATTGGCGGATATGCGTATGAGTATGAGTATGAGTATGTGTGAAGCGTTTTTGCGTAATTTATGGTCATTATACCATATTATCTTCATCAATTCAATAGTTTTTTGTGAAAAAAGGTGATGATTCGTGCCGAAAAGGCATCATACCGCCGCCTTATCCGCCACGAAAATCATCACCAGAAGTTACGCATTGCTTCAGCTACTATCCAAGTCGGCTATTTTTAGGTTCTTTCCGTCATAACAAAGTGGATAAGAAAAGCAGCCGCATTGAATGTAAGACCGAGCATAAGAAACGTTTTGCTGCGGGCACTCTCGTGGAAAATACATATGCCAAAGCAAACAATAGCGGCAATCACGAGCAGTATTTTTAGTATTGTCAGCGCTTTTATCATGCTCTCACCTCCCCGAAAGCTAATTAAACAGAAGTCCGGCGTTTACGTCCCTAAACTGCAAGCGAAAGCAAAAGACAGCACACATAGCTTTCCCACATATCAAAAATATCCCAAAGACGAAGTAAACGCGGCAGACGGCAAAACAGACCGGCGACCACCACC
This sequence comes from uncultured Ruminococcus sp., assembly GCA_900553675.1. Taxonomy (GTDB): domain Bacteria; phylum Bacillota; class Clostridia; order Oscillospirales; family Ruminococcaceae; genus Faeciplasma. The sequence goes on from USEH01000065.1 coordinate 8,355, forward strand.
CGCTTGGAGCCGTCTGCTTCACATTATTTTACTATAAATAGCCTTAAGCACACAGCAGATAACAAGCTGAGCCACAGCCGCTAATATCAAAGTCTTGCTGACCGTCTCGTTGGGCGAGATAAGCCCCGCGACTATCATCGCCTCTGAGAGATATATAACCACCGGGTGTCCCGACTTTATGCGTATCGCAGCGGCGCGCTCGTCGTTTTCGGCGATGAAGGCGGCTTTCAGCTTTTCGTCGTCGCGAAGTCTTCGGATATCTATAATCATCAACCCGATAAAGGATATCACTATTATCGGGATAAAACCGATAAGAAAGCCCTGCTTAAATTCGGGAATCCCGCCGATAACAAACACCTTTACAATAAATGCCGCCACAATCAGCACCGCAAAAGTGGCGCAGGCGATTATTCTTTTCTTAACTTCTTTTCTGTACTTTTCCAGATTTTTCTCCATGACTATTACCTTACCTTTCTTAAATCACAAATCCGTGCCGGCTTGAGGGCATTTTGCTCCAAGCCCGACTAATCAATATCATATTCCGACAAATCGAAAACCTCTTCAATGCTCAGCCCGAAGCATTTCGCTATTTTATACGCCAGCGGCAGGGAGGCGATATACTTCCCTGTTTCTATCGAGGTTATGGTCTGCCTTGTTGTTCCCACAGCCATTGCAAGCTCTTCCTGAGACATCTTTTTAAGCTTGCGAAGCTCTTTGATTTTAGTTTCCATATCCACCTCCGGATTTATTTTGTAAAGTCAACTTTGCATTTTTAGTATAGCATACTTTGCAAAGAATGTCAAGTAGGCTTTGCAAAATTTTTTGGGATATAAAAATGCCCTCCGAGAAGCATTTTAAATCTCAGAGGGGTTATACTCGTCTGCAAAATATCCGCATAAGCGGCTTTACTGCTGCTTATCCTGATCCAGCGGAACGATTGCAAGCGTTTTGCCCAGCGGGACCAACAGCTTAATCAGCGTATCTATCTGCGGGCTGGTGATTCCCCTTTCCATACGCGCAATAACCGGCTGCTTTACTCCGCTCAGTTCTTCGAGCTTTTTCTGACTTATATTTTTTTCCTGCCTTACTTTTATCAGCTCGCCTATTAAAGCTACTCTTAAATTGCTGGCGGCGATTTCTTCCTCGGTCAAATAGCCTTCATCCAAAAGCTGCTTTTCAAGTTCGTCCCATGTTCCGCCGATTGCGGCGTCACCGCGTTCCAAAAGATCTGCGTAATTTGCCGTTGCTTGCTTTATGGCTTCGTTATATTCTTTATTTCTTCTCATTGTATATGCCCCTTTCTATAAGGTCTGCAAGCTCGCGCTTGGCTTTATCAATTTCCCCTACGGGTGTCTTCTGCGTTTTCTTCATAAATTGGTGAAGCAATACAAAGCTTCCGTTGTGCCATGCCACAAAAGTATCCTGTCCCTAAGTGGTCTAAGTTCCCAAATTTCGCCGTCAAGGTGTTTAATATACGGTTCTTTGAGCTGTAAACCATACTCTTTTAGTGCCTTGATATAGTCCATTATTTTATTGAATTTGATACGGCTATCCTTATCATTTTTCTCGCAAGCGCTGAAATATAGTCGTATGCCGGTCTGTTTCCGCTTTTATCTTCGTAAAAATATATATCGTGCAAGTATCTTTCCCCTTTCCTTTATCATTATACTCAAAAGTTATCGCTTTGTCAAGTACTTTTAAGTTATTAATCTGAGATTTTCGTGAGGATGCCTTCTCCGCTTATCTTGCATTTCAATACAATGGCAAAAAGATATTTAGTGAAGAGATAAGAGAGAAAAGAGAAAAGAGAAAAGTACAAAAATAAGAGCCG
>USEH01000066.1 GCA_900553675.1 uncultured Ruminococcus sp.
AGTCTGGGCCGTGTCTCAGTCCCAATGTGGCCGTTCAACCTCTCAGTCCGGCTACTGATCGTTGACTTGGTGGGCCGTTACCTCACCAACTATCTAATCAGACGCGAGCTCATCTTTCAGCGATAAAATCTTTGGCAGCAAAGTCATGCGGCTTCGCTGCATTATGCGGTATTAACGTTCGTTTCCAAACGGTATCCCGCTCTGAAAGGCAGATTGCTCACGTGTTACTCACCCGTCCGCCACTAGGTTAAAATTCAATCCGCCCGAAGGCTTCATTCATAATAACCTCGTTCGACTTGCATGTGTTAGGCGTGCCGCCAGCGTTCATCCTGAGCCAGGATCAAACTCTTAATTATATTGTATCTTAATCGCTCTTTCGAGCGAATAAAATCTTTTCAGAGTTTAAGCTCTTGCGCTCGGTATTAAACCGGCTTGTACTTTTTTAGTCTCGTACTTGACTTGAATTGAATTACTGTTAAAGTAATTTTCAAGGGTCTTCTTGTTTCTCATTGTTCAATTTTCAAGCTGCCATTTTTGTTTAGGTTTCACTCTGTGAAACCGTGCCCTCCCGAAGAGTGCTCGATTATCTTACCACACTTTCAAGCGTTTGTCAAGTACTTTTTTAAAAGTTTTTTAAAAAATTTTTTCTTGATTTTGTCGTTTTGTGTGGGCTGCCGTCTTGCGACAGCTTTCATAATATATCACATTGTGAGTCTAATGTCAATACCTTTTTTTCGATTTGTTAAAACTGCTTTATGATGTTGAAATTTCTGCGTGCTTATATGGTCATAATCATCACAAAATGACAACATTGGCGGCTCTGTGATTATATTTTACCTGCTTTTCCCTTATATTTTCAGGAATTTTTGCGCATTGAGGTGAAATAATACTGATAATTCCAAAAGAAAGGATTAACGTTATGAAATCTTCAAAAAAGCTTACATTGTATTATATGGTTGTGGCGATGATTCTGTGCGTTGCTACGGTGGTATGCTTTAAAAACACTGCTCCCCTGCAGCCGCAGGACGCTCAGGTTCTTTCAAAGCTTGGCTCCTCCGGCAAGGAGGTAACCGCCATACAGAACGCCCTTAAGGAGCGCGGTCTTTTTTCGGGAGAAGCAACCGGCTACTACGGCACCAAGACACAAACCGCCGTTAAGAGATTCCAGAAGCAGAAGGGTCTTTCGGTGGACGGCATTGCGGGACCTCAGACCCTTAACGCCTTGGGCATAACCTCGGGAAGCGTTCCTCAGGCTACAGAGTCTAACATCAACCTGCTTGCAAGGATAATTTCCGCAGAGGCGCGCGGCGAGCCTTACACCGGTCAGGTTGCTGTAGGAGCAGTGGTTCTGAACAGAGTTGAATCTCCCTCCTTCCCCGACACCATTTCGGGAGTTATCTATCAGAACGGCGCGTTCACCGCGATAAACGACGGTCAGTTCTGGGAGCCGGTCGAAGCAGGCTGCTACAATGCCGCCCGCGACGCTTTGAACGGCTGGGATCCCACCGGCGGAGCTTTGTACTATTACAATCCTGCCAAGACCTCGAACAAGTGGATACGTTCCCGACCGGTAATCACACAGATAGGCGACCACCTGTTCTGTTCTTGAACAAAAATACCGGTTGACACATAAGCCCCTCTATATTATAATAGTATATACAATATTTTGTGTAAGCCGCTTTTAAGCGACTCAGCAAGTTGAGTTCCTATACTATTATAATATATAGAGAGGTTTAAAACATGGAGAAGATAGCAAGCTTTAAAGTCGACCACAGAAAATTCGGAGTCGGAATGTACATATCGCGAATCGACGGGGATATCGTCACCTACGATGTGCGGATGGTTAAGCCCAACGGCGGAAAATACATATCAAATCCCTCGCTCCACACCATTGAGCACCTTTTTGCGACCTACGCCCGCTCCTCGGAAGTAAAAGACAGCGTTATTTACGTCGGACCGATGGGCTGCCGCACCGGATTTTATCTTTTGATGAGGGGAGATAACCGCCCCGCCGCCATAAAGCTGGTGCGTGACAGCTTTAAGTTCATAAGCGAGTTTTCGGGAGAGATTCCCGGAGCCACCGAGCCGGAGTGCGGAAACTATCTTGAACACGACCTTGATTCCGCTAAAAAGGACGTTCTGCCGCTTCTGAAAGTCCTTGAAGACTACCCCGTTGAAAAGCTGATCTATCCCGATTGAGAATTTTATATGATGTCACCCGCCGCGCCTGAGCTTTACTTTAGGCGCGGCTTTCTCTGTTTTTCAGGCTGAAAGCCATCATAACTGTAAACATTTTTATCTTTACGTTTGTGAGAAATGTGAAATTATCCAGAAATAAATGTGAATAACCAACAAAATTTATCTGAATAATGCCGTTAGTAAACATTTGGCGGTTGATTTTTCGTTTTTTTCTGCTATAATAAGATAGCACGGTTGTAACTGTTTTGTAACCAATTCGGTTCATCATTTATTATACGAAAGGAGAGGCGGATATAATGTTCAAGGCAAACCTTTATGCGGGCTTAGCGGCAGTCGCGGGATTTTTGCAGTATACCGGCGGCGTTGTTCTGGATATACTTATAGCCGTCTTGAAAGCCGTGTTCGGGTTTGTCGGCAGACTGCTTGCCAAAATCTTTTCGTTCATATGGAAATGGCTGACAAAGGAATTTAAGCAGCCGGTTTACGATATATGGTGCTACATCCTCACCCCGATAGCTCACGCGTTCGGCACTCTTGCCCACGCAAAAATCCAGCTGAAAAAAACCCGCGAGCTTGGTTTTTCACACGCGATAAAGGTTTTGTGGGGAGCTTTTGAAAAGTTCTTTATAGGACTTATTAAATTCCTGCGGCACACCTTTAATTATATCGCGCCAGCGGTGTGCATAGCTTTTCTCTTTGCACTGATAAAATATGCCGGGACCCTGCAATATGCGATTTCGGTTGAATACAACGGCAGCGATCTTGGAGTTATCAACAACGCCGCCGACTACGATCAGGCACAGGCACTGGTTCAGGACAAAATAACCTACGCCGAGGGCGACGAAGCGGTTATAGAAACCCCGAAATTCTCGGTAAAAATGCTCCAGCACGACGATTCGCCGGTGGATACCAACAACCTTTCCGAGCTGATGATAAGCTCGTCTGAGGTAGGAGTTGTGGAGGCATACGGCTTTTACATCAACGATTCCCTTATAGGAGTATATAACGAGGAAGAAATGGAAAGAGTCAGAGCCACCCTTGAAGCAAGGCTTGCTCAGTTCTATTCTCAGAACGACGTTTCGGCGCAGTTTTCGGACAAGGTAGAGATAAATCAGGGAAGATACCTTGAAAACAACCTTGCCGCTGCCGACGGCGCAATCGCATATATAAACGGCACCAAAACGGTAGAGGCGTTTTACATAGTAAGGCGTGGGGACTCGATATCCTCCATTGCAAAGGAGCTTGGCTACTCTGCCGAACAGCTGAAGGTTGAAAACCCCTTCCTGTATAACGGAATCAACACCGGCGACATGATAACCTACAGCTATGAAGAACCGAATCTGTCGGTTATTACCACCCATTATGAAAAATATGACCGCGTAATCGAGCGCAAGGTTCAGTATATCAACGATAACGACGAAGAGAAATACACCGAAATCCTTGTTCAGCGCGGCTCTGCCGGAAGCGAAAACGTCACGGCATATGTAACCGAGGTCAACGGAAAAGAGACTCAGAGGGACATTGTTTCGCGATATACCATTGAGGAAATGGTTCCCATGATAATCCGCACCGGAACCAAGCCGAACGAATCGCTTGAGGGCAACACCAAGGTTATAGACACCTTGGGAACCTTTATATGGCCGGTCGGCTGGGACGGCGGATATTCATATGTAAGCTCGCTTTATGGCTACCGTTCGTGGGACCACTCCACCCACCGCGCTCTGGACATCGCAGCAAAGCGCGGCACCGAAATATACGCTTCTAACGACGGCGTTGTATCATTTGCCGGAACCAACGGCGCTTACGGCAAGATGGTGTCAATCGACCATGGCAAGGGCTATGAAACATGGTATGCCCATATGTCGGTTATAGTTGCGGAAAAGGGAGACGTTGTTAAAAAGGGCGACGTTATCGGCTACGTTGGAATGACCGGCTCGGCTTCGGGCAACCATCTCCACTTTGAGCTGAGGCATCACGACGACAGAATGAACCCGATATACGCTTTAGGCGGAATCGGAGATCACGAGGTAAGAAATTATTAAGATAATTCGGCGGCAGGGCGGACAGTCAGGCAAAAGTGCGTCTGACAATCACCTCTGCCGCTTTTTTGAATGACGAAAGAAGGGCGTCAACATGAACGAGCTGTACAGTCTTTACAAAAGCTGCTTTTCGGGTGCGGATATCGTCGCTGAGGACGTCTTTGAAGACGTGCTGCAAAGAAATAAGCAGGCAAACGTAATCACGGAAACTAACCAAAGCGGCAGTCTTATCGGTGCTGCAATAACAGTTAAAGACGTGATTGCGGCAATATTTGTCGATAAAAACAGCCGCGGGAATGGCATAGGCTCAAAGCTGCTTGATAAAGCCGAGGAGCATATCCGCCAGCAGGGTAATAAAACGGCAGTATTGGGCGGGATGGTGATATATCAGGGCGCACCGATAGCCGGCGATAATATAAGCTTTTTTGAGAAAAGAGGATATCAGGGCGAAGAAATCACCGTAAACATGGCGGCAAAGCTTGCGGATTTTGATGCCTCAAAGCTTGACATCTACCCCGCTCCCGATTATATCCGTTTCAGGTACGAAAAGCCGGAGGAGCATGAAAAGCTTTTAAAGGCAATCGAATCGGTCGAGCCGAACTGGGTGCAGTATTTCAGCAAGCCCTCCCCAAAAAGCCGTATAAAAACGCTTATCGCCGAGGATATAAGAAACGGCGCAATAGCGGGATTTGTAACAACCGAGCCGAACGCCGCAACCTTTGAGCATGACGGTCTTATAACCGGCTCGATGGGCTGCGTGGGTGTGGTTCCGGAATACAGGCGGCTGGGAATAGGTCTGCGAATGGTCGCCGACGGTATGCAAAAGCTTAAAGAGCAGAGAGATCAGGCGGTCGAGCTTACATATATAGTGCTGACCGACTGGTATTCGCGGCTGGGCTTAACGATATGCTCGCGGCAGTGGATGGCTAAGAAAAAGCTGATATAATTTCAAAAACAACTACCCTTGTCTGAGACAAAGGCAGTTGTTTTTTCTTACTATATATCTCACTCGAAGCATTCCTTAAGCTGTGGGTCGGCTTTAATAAGCTCTTTCAGATTATCGGGTATTAATTCCAGCCAGCTCTTCCAAGGCATATCAGAGTCTGTCGGAAAATTTTCACTTGGAAATGTAACCTTTGAAAACAGCGGCGCGGTATATTTATATTCGTCATTACCTTCACAGCGGATGGAATTATAAAGCCCGTTATGCTCGTAAGCCTTGCGGAAATACTCCAACGCCTTTTCTGCTCCCTCTCCGAAACGGGCTTCATATATTGCCGCGTGCAGATAAAGGTCGCATATGTGAGAATGAGCCACTCCACACCTGCCGTCGCTGAATACCGATTCGTAAAGATTTGCAAGCCCCAAAAACAGCCTGATACTCTCGGGAGAGGTAAAAAGCGGAACCTTGGTGCTGACTGCATAGACTATCACTCGTTTAATCTCTGTCAGCAGCGCGATAATGGCTTCGCCGCAGTATCTGTCGCGCTCCTCTGCGTCGGCAGCCTTGGTTAATAGCAATTCCCGGCTTGAAATAATAGAGTCCCGGCTTGCCGCCAGCGCCTTGGCTTTGTCGTAATAGCCCATTTTTGCATAGGTAATTACCATCATCATAACAATTGTATCCCTGTCCTCGGCAGGGATATCCATGCCTAAGACCTTTTCAAAGACCTTAATCTCTTCCTGCCAGTAGATGTTGCCGCCGTTGTACTCGGTATCCTCATGGGCATAATCCGAGCCGTCCTTTGTATAGCTCCGCGCGCCGTACTTCTTCCAGCCGTGCATACTTAAAGCATATCCGAGCTTAATAAGCACCTGCGGCTCAGACGGGAATTCCTCCGCCGCCGAGCGGAGCATTTCAACGCACTCGGTCATGTCACCCTGCTCGTTTATTGCTTTCTCCGCCCTTACAAGGATACTCTGAAGCTTTGCCTGACGGTCGCTGCTGTATCCGAACAGCTCATCTATGCTGACGTTAAAGTAATTTGCAATTGCGGGTATCATCTCCATATCGGGATATCCGCCGCTTGCTTCCCAGCGTGAAACCGCCTGATTTGTAACTCCAAGGGCGTTAGCCAGATCCTCCTGCTTTCGCCCATCGCGCTGCCGAAGCTGTCTGATTTTATTGCCTATTTCTATCTGCATAAGCTTACCTCCGTATTATTCTTATTTTCGTTTCAGACGAGAATCAGCATTTATTTCACCGGTGTAATTATATTATAACCTGCGCGGAAACGGTTTTCAATGATAAATTCGTTGTTTATCGGTAAACGAATGCTTGCATGGATCAATAATATGCCACTTTTTGCAGCTTTTCTGCAAATCGGTTCGAGCTTCCCGAAAGCAAATTCGGGAAGCTCGATGTTTTTAAATATTGACCGGAAGGAAATCCGCGCCTATTGTATCATTGTGCGAAACAAGTATTACCGGTCTTATCTCCTTTTTTAGCTTTGAAATAAGCACCTTCGTGCCGTCTGCGTCGAGATGGTTCAGAGGCTCATCCAAAGCAAGCACGGGCGACTTATCAAGCAGCGCCCTTGCCAGCATTATCTTCTTTTTCTCTCCGGGTGAAAGGTTGCCGCCAGATTCCGTCACCTCGTAATCAAGAGGCTTTTCAAAGCCAAGCTCTTTTAAAAGCTCTGCCGCCTCATCAAGCCTTTCATCAGGCAGAAACAGGTTTTCCGCGACCGTTGCCGAGAATATGCCGCCGTCCTGCTCCTGCAAAGAAACCTCCCCTCGAAGCTCGCCCACTTCTAACGCCTTGCCGTTTTCGTCGGTGATACTGCCGCTGTCCGGAGAGTAAACTCCCGAAATCAGCGAAAGCAGGGTGGATTTTCCCGTGCCGTTCGCGCCGACAATCCGTACTTTTCCCGAAAGGGGAACCGCAATGCTCCTGCCCTCAAAGACGTTCGGCGAATCCTTGGCATATGCAAAGCTGACATTTTGCAGTCTGAGCTCCTTCGGATAAGACTGTGTGCCGTCCGATTCGGAAATCGAAGCACTGTCGCATCCCGAATAGAATATTTCAAGACGTCCGCGCACCACAATTTCCTCGTGGCGGTTTAAAATCAGGGACTCAAAATATCTGTAAAACTCGGTGATGGTGGGCATTATAAGATATCCTGCCAAAAGCGTGCCGACCCCCATATTTCCGCCGGCAATCAAAAGCGCGCCAACCGCGATAGCTCCCAAAGGCACGCCATAGGTGCAAAGGTATTCAAACATCGCGTCCATTGCATTCATTTTGTCCTGAGCGTTTCCGGTTTTTTTGGAGTAGTTTAAGTATTCGTTATGCGCGCGGGATATGTATCTTCCACCGATTTTAAAGCCTTTTAAGAAATCCCTTGCGCTGAACATACCATATTCCAGCTTTTCGCGGTTTTCCTCATAGTCGAGCTTGGCATTTTTAAGTTTCGCCTTTGCTCTGCCATTGACTGCCGCGCGGATAAGCGGTATCGACGCAAGAACCAGCATGGCGGCGACAAACAGCGGGTTAAAGCTGTCGGTTACAAGCATGGATACAAGGACCGCCAGATAAACTATCATGGTAAGCGGACGAGTCCACCTCTGCATAAGCAGAAAGTAGTAATCGGTTGTGTCGGTGTCTATCCGCTGAACCACTGCCGCTGTTTCAAGTGACTTTGCCTTTTTCATCGGCAGATGAAGGTATTTAGAGAACATAAAGTTGCCGTAGCCGTAGCCAAGGCGGGTTAAAAGAAAGTTTTCCCACATCCGCACAGCCGGCTGTGCCAGCACGTCCGCCAGAAACGCGATAATGAATACCGCCAGCCTGCCCTTTATTCTCTGCATATCCAGGCTTAAAAGAGCGTCTGCCATATCGCCTATCATCCACGAGGTTATTACCGGCAGAGTAAGCTCCAGCATCTCGCGGAAAAAGTGGAGCGCAAAGCAGGGAAACATCCTGCGAACGCAGTCGCGCTCGATCTGTTTTTCTATATTTTTATTCATAATTTTATAATTCCTTCCTGATAAAAGCGTACTTTTCATCCGAGCATAAGCGTTTTATCCCACTTAACAGGCATATCGCTTTGGTGGGATACCGCCAGAACTGCGCCCTTGTAGGCGCTTATCAGATTGTAGAGATAATCAAGAGCCGCACTGTCTAAATGGTTTGTGGGTTCGTCTAAAACAAGCAGCTCGGCAGGTTTTGCAAACGCCGAGGCAAGGTAAAATTTCTTTCTCTGACCCATCGACCACTCCGAAAGCGGCTTTTCAAGGATTTCCGCGGTGATGTCAAAGCCGGCAAGATGCCTGCGCGCCGCCTCGCCGTCAACGGCGTTTTCCTTTATAAGATCGTCCAAAAGCTCGGCTCCGGAAAGGGTTAAATCCGCCTCCTCCTGCAAAGCAAACGCCGTAATATCGGTGTCTATGCGGATATCGCCCTTGTCGGCAGAAACAAAGCCCAAAGCAATCTTTAAAAGGGTGCTTTTGCCGCTTCCGTTCTGACCGCATACCAGCACGCGTTCGCCACTATTAACCGTAAGCGAGATGTCCTTTAAAACCTGCTTGTCATCATAGGTCTTGCAAACGCCCGAAAGCTCAAGCAGTGCGCCCTGCGGCTTTTCGGGATCGGCGACAGCAGACCCGGCAAGCTGCTTTTTGGCGACGCTGTATTCAAATCGCTTTTGCATAGCCTCTAAAATATTGTTGACCGAGCCGAAAAGATATCCGCTCAGCACTATAAGCACAGGAGTATCGGCAACCCTGAGTCCGCCGTAGAGGACAAAAAGACCCATTATAACATAGCTTCCGTAGCGCAGAATACCGTCCACAAACTGAAACACTACCGTTTCAACCGTTCCTGCCTGCTCTGCGCGAACGCCTGCGCGCACCATCCCATCGGAAATGCCCTCTAATTTCTGAATAAACCAGTTTTCACGCTTGTAGGATTTCAGGGTGGAAAGACCGTCGCAGCCCTGAATCAGCCAACCGTCGTATACCTCCTCGGCATAGTCGGTCTGCTCGTATATGTCCTTCGCCCATTTTTCATAGACTACGGTTGGCAAAAGCTGCACAAGGCTCAGCCCGAACAGAATAAGTCCCAGCCACAGATGAGAAAGGCACAAAAGCACCACCGAGCCAAGCATTATCAAGGCTCCCTCTATTGCTGTTGGGAGGGCGGTCTGATAGTATCCCGCGACGGTGTCGGCGTCGTTTGAAAGTTTTACGTCAAGCTCGCCGGTGCTGTCAACGCTGATTCTGCGTTCGATGATGTCGGAATAAAGCTTCTCACGGAAGCTCTGGCGGTCGGCTCGCATAAGTCTGCCAAGTCCCCTGCGCAGGATGAAGATTACAGGCAGTCCGATTAAAAGCACCGCCGCAAGTATCAGAGCGGTTTTAAGCGCGGCTTCACCGCCAGATTCCATAGCAGAATCGAGCAAAGACGAAACCAGCCAGCCACAGGCTAATGTAAAGGCAAACAGGAATATGTGATACAGTGTTCCCGCTGCGCCTGATTTATTAAATGTATTCAATTTATTGAATGTTTTCATATGTATATATTATCCTCCGAAATTCAAATTTGTATAGCAAACAAAGCCCTATCAGAAATAAGGCTTAAAAAATTATTCTATTGATTCTATATTTTACCTGCTTTGCGCATACACGCCGCTAAGCAGATTCAGGTTCATATTCGCAAAAGCCATGGGCTCTTAATGGTATTCATAGCTTGGTTTTCCTTTCCTCGAAAAATTAATTTCAGGAAATTAGCATACCCAGTCGCCGCCGTAAACGACCCAGCATGAAGATTTTTCCCCGATATCAGTTAAAATTTCCGATATCGGCATTATTTTAGCACTGTGATTCCGCATTGTCAATACTTTCCCCTGACCCGCCTTTACGTGATGAGAATTTATACTTATTTTGCCGTTTAAAAGCGTAGGGATAAAAAGAAAAGCCGCTT
>USEH01000067.1 GCA_900553675.1 uncultured Ruminococcus sp.
AAGCCGGCAAATTACCTTGCAGAGCGGGATTTTTATTTTCATTGCAAAGTATCACTCTCGCTCCATTTATATTTTCGCAATATCAGGTTGAATATCAGGCAGACAATCACCCCTGCAACGCCGATGATTGCAAAAAGCATCGCCGCGCCCGCGCCTTTGGTCTCCCCGAAAATCGATACAAGCGGACTGCCCGCGGGCTGCGCCGCCATCAGCGGCTCAAAGACCTTGTCCACAAGCGCACCTCCCAGCAAAAAGCCTATGGGATGGTGAAAAACTGCAAGGTATTGCGGCAGGAATACACTCTCCCCTGCATTTCAAGTGGGATACTGCTTCTGTAAATAACGTCTAAATTAGCGTTCATAAGCGGTATGGCTATCCAGCCCAGAACCGCTCCTATGCACCAGACAAACGGTGTTTTTCCGAAGGCAAGCAGAAAGTTCTCGCTGCTCATCGACAAAAGCAGGGTGAGAGATATCACCTTTACCCGATTTTTCGGCGTGGGCAGAAAGGTTACTATCACACTTCCCGCAAGGGTTGCCAGTCCAACCGCAGTATTGATGATTCCTAACACAGTCTCGCCGCCGTTTGGCTTTGAAAGTATCATGGCTGGAAGCGCGGCGTCGTAAACCGAAGCCACTAAGTTTATACAGGCTAAGTAAAGTATCAGGGTGAGTATCAGCGGGTTTTTTCTCAACCATGCAAGACCCTGCTTGGCAGAATCAAACAGCCTTTCTCGGGCTTGCTTACTTCCCATGTCCTCGGGTATCTTTATTAAAAGAAGCAGAACCGCAAATGCAATCGCAAAGGTTACAAGGTCGAAGGCGATTACCGTGTCTATCCCGCCGAAGGCGAACAGTGCAGTTGCCAGAATCGGCGTTAATATCGAGTTGAGCGACTGCGAAAAGGAGCGCAGACCGCTGGTTTTCTGATAGTATTCCTTCGGGATCAGTATGGTAGCCGCAACCTCGCTTGCGGGCTGCTGGATGGTGTTCATCAGCCCGTTGAGGGCGTTTAATATGTAGAGGTGCCATGCGATCAGAGAGCCGGCTCGGATAAGCGCTAAGACCGCAACGGTGCTTGCGGCGGCAAGAAGGTCGCAGACAAGCATGGTAAGCTTTTTGTTCCATCGGTCACTCAATGCTCCCGCAAAGATGCTCATAACCACATATGGTGCGTATGAGCAGACAGATAAAAGCGCAGTTTCAAGCGCAGAGCCGTTTTTTAAGTACAGCCAGAGTACCAGCGCATAGCTTGTCATGCCGCTTCCTAAAGCGGAAAGTGCCTGAGTACTCCAAAGCAGTAAGTAGGATTTTAATTGATATATTCTCATATTTGACTTTGCTCCTTTAAAATTATTTTATTAATCTATAAAGCAAAGTCCGAGGACTTGGGTTATCCTCCATGCAACGTCCTCAAACCTTGCACGGAGCTGATACAATGCAGAGTATCAAGCCTGACACCTCCAATAAATTCTATGATTTCTGAATAATCCTCACCATATCCTATAATTTCCGCTCAGCATGAGCAAAGCAAACATATAAAGGCAGTTGTCATAATAGCGGCGCTTGCCCTCTCTTAACGGGGTGTCCCAGAATTTGCGGACGAACTTTTCCGCCAAGGCGCGTTCCTCCTCGCTGGGATTTCCGTTGAGAATCGCCAAGGATGCCGCCGCGTTTGAAGCTATTACAGCCGTTGGGTGCATTACCTTTTCGTCCACGATTTCGCCGTTCTGCTCGAGCACATTGTCCCACTTGTCGCCCAAGCCCTCAAACAGCCGCTGAACGCGGGCGTTGTTCTCTCCCTGCCAGCTGTCCGCGCCGTACCACTCGGAGTCGAGCGAGATGTTCATAACGGTGCGGTAGGAGTCGGAATAGTAGCGGCTGTGCATTTTGTTCCAGTGAAGATTTGTAAGCTTTGCGCCGGAAAACTCGCTGTAGTCGGTGCAAAGACCGGTTTCGGGGTGACACGCAGAGTGAAGATAGCTTCTGCTGGCATCTGCCGCTTGTTTCCAGAATCCTCTGTCCCTTTCATCCGCCCAGAGCGCAAACAGCTCGTAGAAGTGCGGAAGATGATACGAAGGGTCGGTGAATGGGCAGTCGGGGACGAACTTTATCAGCTTGTTGTCTAAATTCCACATGGTGGAGCCGGACTTGTCACCCTCGCCGTTTCTGTGGATGCAGTCGCGCAGGATGGTTTTTGCCCACTCGGAGTAGTTATATATCCCCTCGCCGTCTCCCCAGCGGTGGGAAGCAAATAACAGAGCCATTGCAAAGTACTCCTCGCCGTCCGGCGCGGGGCCCTCGGCGTTGTGTCTGCCGTCGGGCTTGCATGACCACGCAAAGTAGCCGGCGTTTCTGCCCTCATGCATATACATATTAGTCATAGACCATTTCCAGATTCTGTCGAAGGTCTCCTTTTTGTCAAGCTGTACGCACATCATCATGCCGTAGGACATTCCCTCAGTGCGGGCGTCGACGTTGCCGGTGTCCTCCATGTAGCCCATATCCGGCTCGACGTCGTGATATATGCGCACATCCTCCGAGCCGTAGAACATGGTGTTAAAGGCGGATTCTATCCTTTTATCGATTTCCGCCTGAGGTATGCCGATTTCGGCGAGAATATTTCTGTAGTTTGTTTTCATGTCAGTTTCCTCCGTTATCTTGTTTTGAACGTTCGTAATCTCTAAGCTTGGATTCGAGCATTGCCCATTCCTCTTCCGTTTCTATGGGATGGAGAGTAAGGGTTTTATCGTCGGGGTCAAAGATCGAGGCGTAAACCTCGGTGTCTCCCTTTTCGTCTGTGGTGTTTTCGGTGTAGACTATGTAACAGCGGTTGGTTGCGGTGTTTTTAAAGGTAAACAAAACGTCGCAGTCGATGATCTCGCCGTTTTCGCCTATCGCCGTCATTATTGCTCTGTCTGGCATTTAAATCAGTCCTTATCAAAATTGTTTTCTTGATTATACCGTATTCCAAGTGAAATTGCAATAGCACAGTCGGTAAATAATTATATAATAATCCGGTCCGAAGCCTGCAGTTTGCAGATCTCAGACCGGATGATTACTATTTATAAGATATTGTGTCGGTATTATAATGCCTTTTGAAAAAAGCGCGAACAGACAGTGCAGAGTTATTTAATCATTCTTCAATTCTCATTCTTACCTTGGCAGCAGTTTCACGTGCGATTTCTTTTATGGTCGAGGATTTGCCATCACAATTGGAAATAGTATTGCACGCGGATAATATAGGATTAGTGTAGTCTGCCGCAAAGAATTTCCAGAAGATATAAACATCTTCAGTTGAATCAATATCAATATACTGCCGGTTTTCCGGTACGACTCCCGAAATATCACCATTCAGGACATCAAACATATACTCCAGAAATTTAACGCTGTTTTCCTTGTTGGTACCGCTCGGATTCATCATTATAAACCGACAGTCAATAGCTTTAAAATCCTCACCGTTTCCAAACGGCATTTTTGATTCATTTCCGTTCGGATTATCGTATATAAATTTAAGAAGCTTATAAAGCTTATGCCCATCGGTGTCATTATAAAGCCCTTCTGTAACATCAACATTCTGAGCGAGATACATTGTTTCAGACATCACAATCGAATAGGTACTCGGACTGCCGTCTTCAGGATATGTAGCTTTGTTAAATTGTGATGATATGCCGGTCGGGATTCCGACATACTTTTCGCCAAGCTTAGAAATATATCCTGCTGCCATGTCGCCATCAAGACGTGATTTCAGACCTTCATATTTTGACAGATCCTCAAACATATCAGAAAGAAGATATTTGTGCTGATGCAAATATATCGGCTCAAACAAATCAAAATCAGTGTCCCCTGCCATAAGCTTTATGTCTAAGCGATTTATGTCGTCTCCATAATTAACAGTTCTGACAATTACCCCTGTCTTACGCTCAAACCCGTTAATTATATCCTGATACATTAAGGACTTATTGCAAGCTAAGGTGATGCTTTCAGGCGGATTAAGGTAATCAAAGTAACGATATTCACCGTCTGCAAGAATTGCAGTGACAATATTTTCATATGCGCTGATAAAAACTTTTTCGCTTACAAGATTGTCCACATAGAATTTCTTTTGGACGATATTGTCTGGATCGCTTAATGAGTATTCGCTGATATACGGTGAAAAGTCGGAAGACTGATCCATCGGAGCGGCAAGAATCAGAAGAGTGTCGGTCTTTTCGCTATAGGATATATCAACCGTTGCACTATAGTACATATTAACTGTTGCCATGTAAGGGTTGAATGCAATGTCAGTAAGTTTATCGGTCTTTCCGTTTTCAAGATTAATTTCATATATACAGGTATATCTTGAATCAGTATTTGAATCTTCGGCTTTTAAAATGCTGTTATCTTTGTACTTAACATAAGCCTTGAAGGAAATTCCAAATGCCACTTTTTCGTCTATTGAGCTTACTTTTTCAAAAGTAAGCCTATCAAACACATTATGCTGAGTAACATATAAATCCTTTGATTTGTCTGTGCACCTAAAGGCGTAATAATCTTTAGTAACAATTAAAGCGTCAACTGACAAATCATCGTTTTTAAGCTTTATAACATTTTCTGATATCAGCTCGCCGTTTATAGAATACTCGCAAAGCTTTTCACTTTCGAGGGAATATGTGAAAATGCTGTCGCCATAAGATGCAAACATATCAGCACCCATGTCGAGCAGCTTATTTGATTGTCCTGTTTCTATATCAAGCGAATACACTGCATCATCGGTTAAAAGCAGAGAGTCTTATTAATCTCCAGCATATCCAAAATGTCGGCAGGCTCAACCGGCAAGGCAATATTTTCGTCCGGTATAAAGCCATCGTAACTGATATTTCTGCCGAAGATAGAGCTTTCAAATTTCTGCGGCTTTGTTGCTGCACGATTCTTTTTATCGCCGCCTATTGACGGTTTGTCCGTGCTGCCACAAGCACAGAACAAAATCGATATCGCTATAAAAGTGGCAGATAGTTTTTCAATAAATTTAAGCATAAACTCACCTCGAAATATTTTCAGTCATTACAAATCATTCCTTTTCATATTATAATTATACAACATTGATAGGAAAATTGCAAGCGATATTTCGGAATTTGATAGTACTGCCGAACTAAAGTGCTGATTCTGCTGCTTATAAGATGAAAGTAAGGCAGGCTCCGACCGGCGCGCCCCTTAGGGAAAGTGTTCTATCGCAGTTCCGTGGGAAACCATACAAAGTGCGGGCGGAGGTCTGGACGGCTTTGCCGTCCGGGTGACACAGTCACCCACGCTTCGCGTAGACCTCCGCGACCCCGTGCTGTGGGTGGGCGCGCCTCCCTATTGCCCCATCGCCCCAACCAAAGCAGAAGCGGCGGAGCCGCAAAAAACATCGGCGAGAGCCGCCAAAAAAATCCATCGGCGTAAGCCGATAACCTCATCGCACCGTGCGCGTTTCATCGCAAGATGAAACGATTGCATCACAGCGAACGTAAGTGAGCGACATCACAAGCAAAGCGACATCACAGGCGTTTCACCGCAAGGCGAAACGCTGGCATCACTTTTTCGGCGCAAGCCGAAAAAAACTCCCGGCTTGGTTATTATCCGCAAACAAGCTGAATATACATATACCGTAATACAATACAGCGTGATATGGAGGCAGAATATGGAATATAAACTTTCAAAAGAAAACTACACCGTCGCAAAGACTCTTTACGACGGCACGGTTCAGCAGTCGGCGGAGCTTGATTACATACTTCCCGACTACTGTCCGGAGATATTCAAGGTGCTGTGCGTTAAAATCCTTCCCGGAATCACCAAGCGCACACTCAGTCAGGGCAAGCTTGAATACGAGCTTACGGCTCTTGTAAGACTAACCTACTTAAGCGAATCGGGAGAGGTCAGCGCGGTAGAACAAACCCTTAGCTATGGCAAAAGCATGGAGATTCCCTCCTCGGAAAAATCCCCGCGAATCAGCATATGCCCTTACACCGAAAGCGCAAGCTGCCGCGTTGTAAACAAGCGCAGAGTAGATATCCGCGGAATCATCTCAATAGCCATCTGCGTCACCGCGGACGAAGTTAAGCAGGCTGTCAGCGAAGCCACGGGCGGAGGAATCCAGCTTAAAAAGCAGCTTATAACGTATCCCTCCAAGCGCATTGCCGTTACAAAGCGTATAACCGTCGCCGACGATGTTGAACTTGGGCTGGCGCGCCCTCAGGTGAAGACTGTCCTGCGCGCCGACTGCGCGGTTATCAGCGTTGAAAAAAAGATTCTTTCCGGCAAGCTTTTAACCAAGGGCGAAGCGGAGGTCTCACTGCTCTATGTCCCCGAGGGCAGCGGCGAGCCTGAGAGCATAAAATTCAGCATTCCCTTCTCGCAGATATCGGATATCGAGGGTCTGGACGAGCGATTTGACGTGATTCTGGACGCAAACGCCGTCAGCTGCGACGTTCGCCCATCCTCAAAGAGCGAGAACCCAAGCGTTTCCTGCGAGCTTGGAATAGAAATCAGCCTTTTAGCTATGAGATTTGAAAGCGCAGAGCTTGCAACCGACGCCTTCTCCACCCTCTGCGAAACCACGCTGGAATCCTCCAACGAAACAATCGAATGTGTACCGATTCCTATAAACGAGAGCCACCGTCAGAAAGCCTCACTGACCTATTACGACGGCGAGATATCCTCGGTAATCCTTGCGGGAGCCGAGGTGGGCAGGATTCAGTCCGCCATCGACAAGGACGGCTCGGCAATTCTTCGCGGAAGAATCAACTTCTTTGCCTACGCTAAAAACGAATCCGGCAGGACTATATATCTCGAAACCGCCGAGCAGTTTGAGCACAAGCTTCCGGGAAGCGCGGCGCAGACCTCTGTTAAAGCTGAGGCGCGGGCTATCGTCAATTCGGCTTCGTTCAACCTCACATCCTCAAACGCGCTTGAAATCAGCGTAGACATTAAAATCACCGGATATCTGTTTGAGGACTGCGAAAAGAGCTTCATAAGCGGCATAATTCCGGACGAAACCAAGCCGGTCGAGTGCGAAAAGGACACCGCCATCAAGCTTTACTACGCCGAAAAGGGCGAGGAGCCGTGGAACATCGCAAAGAGGTGCCGTGCTTCTCTTAAAGCTATCACCGAGGAAAACGAGCTTGACTGCGAACGCCTGAGCGAAGCCAAAATGATTCTGATTCCCATTGTAGACTAAGGAGTGTGAAAGAATGACTACTGACAACTTATACAAAAGCATAGCCGAAAGAACCGGCGGCGACATTTACATCGGCGTTGTGGGACCCGTCCGGAGTGGAAAATCCACCTTTATACGCAGGTTTATGGAAAACCTTGTTATCCCCGGCATCCGCGAGCCCTATATGCGCGAACGCACCGTCGACGAGCTTCCGCAGGCGTCCGCCGGAAAAATGATAATGACCACCGAACCTAAATTCATCCCCGAAGAGGCGGTTGCCGTCACCCTTGACGACATCGCAACCGTAAACGTTCGCATGATAGACTGCGTTGGCTACATTATGCCAAGCGCGCTGGGGTATATCGAAAACGAAGCTCCGCGAATGGTTCGCACCCCTTGGTTCGACTCGGAAATCCCGTTTAACATGGCTGCCGAAATCGGCACACAAAAGGTCATAACCGAACATTCAACGGTGGGAATAGTCGTCACCTCGGACGGCAGCGTAACCGGACTTGACAGAGACGAGTATGCCGAGTGCGAACAGAGGGTAATAGAGGAGCTGAAAAACCTCGGCAAGCCGTTTGTGGTGCTTATGAACACCGAAAACGAAACAAGCGAAGCCTCATGCTCGCTCTGCTCTCAGATGGAAGCGGACTACGGCGTTACCGTAATACCGGTAAACTGCCTTACCATGAGCAAAGAGGACATTCTTGAAATCCTTGCAAAGCTGTTGTACGCTTTCCCGGTGAAAGAAATCAACGTAAGCATGCCAAAGTGGGTCAACTCGCTTGAAAAGGGTCACTGGCTTAAAACCGAGCTGTTTGATGGAATCAAAAAGGCGGCGGCAGATGTAAGATTCATCCGCGATATCTCATCGCTGGCAAACGCTATTTCAGAGCTTGGCGACGTCACCGGCTCGTCGATAAGCTCGATTGACTTAGGAAGCGGAGTATGCAAGCTTTCCGTAAACCTTGACAATCAGCTTTTCTACAGGATTTTAAGTGAAGAAACAGGACTCGAGCTTTCCGGCGAAGATGAGCTTATGCCGAAGATTTTAGAGCTTGTCAGCTTTAAAAAGCAGTTCGAGAAGTTTTCGGAGGCTCTTCGTCAGGTCGAGGAGATCGGCTATGGAATCGTTATGCCCGCCGAAGATGAGCTTACCCTCGATGAGCCGGAGATAATCCGTCAGGGCGGAAAATACGGCGTAAGGCTCAAAGCGAACGCGCCTTCAATCCACCTTATCAAGGCGGACATAAGCGCGGAGGTCGCGCCGATTGTGGGAACCGAAAAGCAGTCGCAGGAGCTTATCGACTATCTTCTCAACGACTTTGAAGACGACCCATCAAAAATCTGGGAGACCAACATCTTTGGGAAATCGCTCTCCGAGCTTGTCAACGAGGGGCTTCATTCCAAGCTCTACCGCCTGCCCGACGACGCCCGCGAAAAGCTCCGCGAGGCGGTGGAAAGAATCATCAACGAAGGCTGCTCGGGGCTGATTTGTCTGCTGATTTAAGACACAACGACATAGATATATTAAAACCGCCGCTTTTTCGAGCGACGGTTTTGTGCTATTATGGTATTTTATTGAAACAACCAGCTATAATCCTGACGGCAGTCTACGACATATCCGATAAGTACAACGTTATCAAAAACCTTGAATATTGCCATATACCGCTTTTCAAATAGAATATAACGATAAGTGTATTTTGGCACTCCCTCCGCATTTAGCCATGGACATCTTTGCGGCATTGTGTCTAATGAACTTACTATTTTTTCAAATGAAGAAATTAGTCGTTCGGCAGCACTTTCACTGACCATGCCCAAAAACGCAGCATGAGATATAAGCATCTGCGCTGCTTCCTCCGAAACAATTACATTAAACTTATTCTGCTTTTCCACGACTTGCTGCCTCCTTGACCGCCTCGCGCATCATAGTTGCAACTTCGTCAACTGTATATCCTTTGTTTCCATTAAGCCAGCCCATCTCAGCAGAAATAAGCTTCTCGCGCAGTTTGAGCATTTTTTCCTTTCTGTTATACGTCTCCATATCCATAACAACCAAGTCGCCCTCGCCGTTTTTTGTCAGGAAGACCGGCTCTGACGTTCTTCTGCACAGCTCCGCGATTTCGTTATAATTCTGTCTTATTGCTGCTGACGGTCTGATATTCATAGTAATGCCTCCTTGTAATTTCGTAGCAATATTCTAACTATATTATAACCGTTAAATATTATAATGTCAATAGGTGCGAGAAATAATTAATGCCAATGATTTCCTTGCACCGTTATCGCTTACAATACATCAATAACCCATCACAATCAGTCATTGCCTGAACGGCAGGAATAATGTAAAGTAGAGTTATAAAACATCACGGAGGTGTAAAAGTAATGAACATATATCCTGAAATAAAAATTATGGGAGACGCCTACCCCATCGGCTTCGCAAACGGACTTTCGCTCTGCAAAAGCCAGTCGAGCTTTGGGTTTAAGGAGGTATCCTCAGACGGCGATACCAAGGTTTTTGAAGACTCCCGCAGGTACAAAATCCTTATAAAAGCAGCAAAGAGGATGACATCCAGCGGCGAGGTCACCGAAATCGTCACCACCTTTATTAACGAGAGCGACACGCCCTGCACCCTTGAAATGCTTGCAAGCTTTGCGATAAGCGGAGTCAAGGCGGATAAGATCCACCGTATGCAGTCGTTCTGGAGTGCGGAGGGCAAATTGAGAACCGAAACCGTTGAGGATCTGCACTTAGAGCCTTCATGGAACTTCTGCGCGACGCGCGTCGAAAAGTTCGGCAACTTAGGCTCCATGCCGGTGCGAAAGTATTTCCCGTTTATCGCCCTTGAAGACAGTGAGAACGGCAGAATGCTGGGAATTTCTCTCTACTCCCCCGCTTCGTGGCAGATGGAGCTTTTGTGCAAGGAATC
>USEH01000068.1 GCA_900553675.1 uncultured Ruminococcus sp.
TCTGCAGCAGAGCGTTACCGTTGATCCGATCATGAAAAAGCGGAAAAAGAATACGGGCGAGGCGCTGATGTACTATGTACAGAACAGTCACCCTGCCATCGTAACGCGAGAGAAATTCAACAAGGCACAGGAGGAACGCGCAAGAAGAAGGACATTCGCCCCGAAATCTCAGAAAGCCGCAATCACGGCAACCGGAAAATACTCACGATATGCGCTCTCGCAGGTGCTGATCTGCGTCGAATGCGGCAGCCCCTACAAGCGCGTCCACTGGAACATCCGAGGCAAGAAAAGCATCGTGTGGCGCTGTGTCAACCGCTTGGACCACGGCACACAATACTGCAAGGGATCTCCCACTCTCAGAGAAGACAAGCTCAAGGAAGCCGTCGTCCGTGCAATCCGACAATTCAATGAGCAGGATGCCAATACTTACACCACACTCATGAAGGCAACGATTGCCGAAGCAATCGGATTCGATGGGAGCGATGACGAAAAAGAACTGCTGGAACGGCAGGTCAACGGGCTGAATGATAAAATGATCGCCATCGTCAACGAGAGCATCGCAAGCGGTGAGGACATAGAATTAAGAGAAGGTGAAATCAAAGAAATTGCAGATGCCATCGAGGACCTCAAGCGCAGGATTCAGATCATCACGGAAAACAGCATGAAAAATGCGGAATACGCAGATCGGATTGCCGAAATCGAAAGAATCATTACAGAAAGAGCATCCCACCAAAATGAGTACAATGACAGCATCGTCCGTCAGATGGTGGAATGTATCAAGGTGTACGCCGACAAGCACATCGAGGTCATTTTCGGCGGCGGGTATACCGTGGAAGAAACGGTGGAATAAGCAAAAAAGCAGCTTGTACCGACATAAGTGTCGATGCAGGTTGCTTTTTTTCATACACCCTATTGTAAAATAAGAAAAAATATGCTATAATTATATTGTTGTAGCCCCCGAGTAAAATGTCAGACTGTCTTTTGGCAGTACTTTTTATCTGGAGGTACGATATATGATTAACTTGGAAAATAGCGACAACTTTAAAAGCTGGGACGAGTGGGAGCGCATGAAGAAAGCCCACTATGGAACGAAAACCGGCTTTCAGATGATCGGTGGCACCATTGACTTTGATCCCGACAAACAAAAAGACTTGGTTGGCGGTGATAAACTCACCTATGACGAGTATTTGGATCTTCAGCTTATTACTTGCGAGAGCAAGGAAAAGGCACGCGGCAGTTTCGCTCTCTGCTATTACTACATACCACTTGAATTTGATGGTCAGATTGAAAAAATCACAAATCGGGCAATTTGTTTCAAAAGGATCTTTGTCAGTGGCATGTATGATGACGGAATGTGCTTCGACGGAAAAGAAGACCATGTTTGGATGCCCAAAGAAGGGTTTGAAATTTATAAAGTCGGTGACTGCTTGACTTTCTTTGCCGAAGTGTATCGGTATGTAAAGACCGGGAATGGCAAACGGATTGATTTCGCACTTCGCAATCCCCAAGGGATAAAGAAAATCGATTCATACGAGCTTCCGACCGATGATGAATTGATGCTTCAAAGCATCGACGCAATTATTTGCGAAACCTGTTATCTCAACGAGCATTGTTCCGGGTATTGCGTTTTATCTAAGCAGAAAAAAGTGCTTCGCCAGTCGATGCTTGACATTTTGAAAAGCGACGGCGAGAAATAACACGGCGCGTGTCCCCATTTTCGGACCACCATAATACGGAGTTTTCAGACGCGCAAGTCGAGCAAATTACCCCTAAAAAAGTGTGATATCTTTTTTGGCTGACAGAAAAAATTCTCTGTTTGGGGTTAAATTGCGCAAGAATCTCTAAAAAAGCATTAAAAAATACCGAACTCCCTTATATCATAAGGATTTTCGGCTGATATCTTTTTCAGCGGCACGATACATATCGAGTGGATGTAACTGATTTCAGTTACATCCACTTCTGTTTTTATCATTATGTACGGAGTAGGCATTATGCCTGCTCCGTTTTCTCATCTTCAGGGACTTCGTATTCCTCACCGTACTCCTCTGGGAACAGCTCTTTCAGATTCTCCGACGGCTCGCAGGAAACATACTCAACAGCAACACCCTCGCGGATATCGGCGGTGTAGTTCGGATGACACTGCGTGGGGTCAATGTCCAGATACCCAACGAACTTGTAGTAAATGACAAGGCGTTGGGTCTTGTTTTTGCCCGTACCCTGCACCTCGTACACGTCGATGTGATCGATGAGCTCGTTGAGTACCTGCTTGGTCAGCGTCCGCATTTCCATGAACTTACGGATTGCGCGGATGAATTCTTCGCGCTCGCTTTCCCGTTCATTCATTTCCGTCAGCTTCCTGCGCAGATTCAGAATTTTCTTCTTCAACTGCTCGCGCTCGTCGGCGTACTCACGGGAGAGGATATTGTAATCATCCTCCGAGGTTTTGCCGTTCAGCTTGTCCTCATACAGCGTTTTCAGCAGCTTCGGGAGCATCTCGATACGCATTTCCGATTTGCGTAGTTCGGAGGACAGCGTTTTCTTTTCGCTCTCGTACTGCTTGCTGCTCTTGCGGGCAAGAATCTCGGCAAAGCGGTTTTCATCGGCAATGAGATATTCCGCCAATCGCCGCAGCTCCATTTCTACCACCGCTTCCACCGCATCGGCGCGGATATAGTGGCGGGTGAGGCAGGTGCCGCGATAGTCTTTCACATAGTTGGAACAACTGAAATAATGAATATCCTTGTTCTGCGTGTTGGTGTGATACCACATCTTACTGCCGCAGTCCGCACAGCGGAGGATATCACAGAAGATACTTTTCGGACCGTTAGCCTCCTTCGGTGCGCGCTGATGCGTGCTTTTCAGCCTTTTCTGCACCTTTTTATAGGTGTCGCGCTCGATGATCGCCTCGTGTCTGTCCTCAAACACCATCCAGTCCTCTTTCGGATTGTCGATACGTCGGTGATTCTTGAACGACTTGGAGTGCGTTTTGAAGTTCAGCACATCGCCGCAGTATTCCTGACGCGTCAGTATGCCGTGGATGGTGCTCGATTTCCATTTGTACGGATTCGGCTGACTTTTCTTGCCGCCGCGGTTGATACCTTTGGCTGCCCAGTACGCCGTACAGTTGAGGTGCTGCTCGTCCTGCATGATCCTTGCGATGGTATCCTCGCCGTTGCCGTCCAGATACAGCTTGAAAATCTCCCTGACGACGGCTGCGGCCTCCGGGTCGACGATCCAGCGCTTCTTGTCCTGCGGGTCTTTCACATAGCCGTACGGGGGTTGGGAGAGCGGTTCGCCTGCTCTCCCTCTGGTATTGTGCGCAGACCGCACCTTGCGGCTGATATCCTTGGCGTACAGCTCGTTCATGATATTCTTGATGGGGATAAAATCGTCCATGTCCGTTGCCCCGTCAACGCAGTCCACATTATCGTTGATGGCGATAAAGCGGACATTGTGGTCGGGAAAATAGTTTTCGGTGTAATATCCCACCTGCAGGTATTCACGCCCGAAACGGGACATATCCTTTGCTTATCATCGACATTATCCGTTTCCATTTTTAGCGTAAGCTCATTGCCATGAACATCAAACGCCCAGCCCTGCAGGGACAAATCCACAAGAACACTTAACGCAGCAATATATCTTAAAGCTTCAACGTCATTTTGATTCTCTTCCTCGGAGACTCGAGCCATTTCCGTCTTGATTATTTCCGCTCTGTTGGAAGGCAATGTGTTGCCCATTCTTATAACTAATGCGTGAAACAAATCATTATAATGACCACTTAAAGCAGGCTCATATCTTTCAGTGGCTAACGTCTGTTCATCTTTATCTAAAGTGGAACTCAAAGCCTGTCCCTCCATATACAAATCCAATTATAATTATATAAAAAACGATGTACCATAAAACGGACATTACTTATCATCTGGTATAAATTCCATGATGTCATCAGATTTAACCTCAAGAGCAACACAAATCGCACCGATTACGTCGGTGGTGATATCTTTATCGTTGGCAAGCTTGTACATCTGATAATGCGTTATGCCAGCCGCTTCTTCTAAATCCTTTTTCTTCATGTTTCTGTCAACAAGGATGTGCCACAGTTTCTTATAACTAACAGCCATTTTGAATCTCCTTTATGAGCTATTTGGCGCTGGATATAATAATACAAATATAGTATATCACGGTTCGACCGAAAAATCAAGAATATGATAAAGATTTCAAACTTTAGACAAGAAAAAGAATGTTCTGTTTGAAAGAGTTTTGCCGATATCGGCAAAAACCTGCGATTCTCTTACTAACTTCTTTTCAAATTTTGCCGATAGGACAGAACAATCCGGCCCTGCCGTTATTGGCGGAGCCGGATTGTTTGTTATATTTCGTCTTTCAGGTAGTCGGTGTAAGGTGCTTTCGATGTAACGAAGGTATCGAATGCGAACTGTGCTCCGAGGCGGAAGCCGGTGATGAAGCTATCGAGGGTGGATTCGCCGTTGACGGATGCCCAGGCGTCGACGTACTGGATGAACCGTTTTTTCTCCTCGCCGGTGAGCTTATCCGTGAGGAAATCCTCGCTATCGGTAAGAATCTGCATATCGCGCTGGACCTTTTTATTCTGCTCGAAGCTGCGTGCCTGCGGGTCGATATTGCCGTAGTAGAACTCTTCTATGAAATTTGTCATGGCAGTTTCTCCTTAAATTATTGAGAAACCCGTGCGCCCATGCCGTAAAAATGTAGTATTTTCAATGTATTTTGTGGGTGTGCTCTCAATTCAGTTACACGCCCTATGACCATATCGCGAAGCCAAAAAAGATATCATGGCTTCGAACCCCCGAAATCTCACGATTTCGGGGGTTTTTCTCGCGTTTCCTCGCTTTTTCGCAACTATGGGGTTTGCGGATACAGAGTGCAGAAAAAAAGATATCATTTCAAAAAAACGGCTTCGGACAGGATTTGAACCATGCAGTACCCGTTTTTAAGGGCAGAAAGTGCGATGATTTTGCGCACCTTCTGCCCTTTTTTCGTATTTTTATTTGTTAAATATTTGTGTCTGCCTGAAAGGAGGTTCGTCATCGGTTACATTTATAAAAAAGAAGATTGCGACTGCCGCTACTGCCTGTACTGCCGGCGCAGGAAATGCCGTGCCGTCCGGTGCTGCTGCCTGGAAGATAAGGTTCGCACGCGCTCCCCCGTCCTCAATGAAAACGACAAAGAGATCTATGAATTCTATACGAAGGAAAAAACGAACATGAAAGCAATCATCACAAGAAACGATCAAACAGCCGTCCTTGAACTGCCGACCTCCCGAATGGAGCTTGCAGGCTCTTTGAGTCGGATCGGTGCGCCACCCGCTTTACTCCGGGGACACAGGGATGCGCCTCCGTCAAATTGCCGAATGGGTAAATATCAATTTTGCGTTGCGCTGTCATATCTTATAAATATGCATTATTTTTGGATAAACGCTTGACAAATCCCGGATTATCGTGTATAATTATGCACGCAACCTGAAAAATAAGCATAAAAACGAGGTTTTTATCATGAAAAGCAAACAGATCAAAAAAATCGTTCTGGCATATTCCGGCGGTCTTGATACGTCCATTATCATTCCGTGGCTGAAGGAAAATTACAACAACCCCGAAATCATTGCGGTTTCCGCCAATGTCGGTCAGGCGGACGAGCTGGAGGGGCTGGAAGAGAAGGCGCTGAAGACCGGCGCTTCCAAGATCTACATCGAAGATATCACAGAGGATTTCCTGACCGATTACGTATTCCCCTGCGTGCAGGCTGGGGCGCTGTACGAAAACTATATGCTCGGCACCGCGTTTGCCCGCCCGCCCATCGCCAAGAGAATTGTGGAGATCGCGCTTGCCGAAGGCGCGGACGCTATCTGCCACGGCTGCACCGGCAAGGGCAACGACCAGGTCCGCTTCGAAATGGCAATCAAGGCGCTTGCCCCGGACATGACCATCATCGCACCGTGGCGGGAATGGAGCATCAAATCCCGTGAGGAAGAGATCGCCTATGCGGAAGCACACAACGTGCCGCTGAAGATCAGCCGCGAGACCAACTACTCCAAGGATAAAAACATCTGGCACCTCTCGCACGAGGGGTTGGATCTGGAGGATCCGGCAAACGAGCCGCAGTACAACAAGAAAGGATTCCTGGAGCTCGGCGTTTCCCCGGAGCAGGCACCCGATGTGCCGACCTATGTGACCGTGCACTTTGAAAAGGGCGTGCCCACGGCGGTCAACGGAAAGAAAATGGGTGCGGTGGAGCTGGTGACCGTGCTCAACGAGCTGGGCGGCAAGAACGGTATCGGACTTCTCGACATTGTGGAAAACCGGCTGGTCGGCATGAAGTGCCGCGGCGTATACGAGACCCCCGGCGGAGCGATCCTCTACAAGGCGCACGAAATCCTCGAAACCATTTGTCTCGACAAGGAGACCTCGCATTACAAAGCGCTGGTCGCGCAGAAGCTGGCGGAAATCGTTTACAACGCGCAGTGGTTCACGCCTCTGACCGAAGCGATCCTTGCATTCGTCAAAACCACGCAGGCAACCGTGACCGGCGATGTCAAGCTGAAGCTCTACAAGGGCAACCTCATCAACGCAGGCGTGACCTCTCCCTACTCGCTCTATGACCCCGAAATCGCAACCTTTGACGAGGATCACGTCTACAATCAGGCGGACGCGACCGGGTTTATCAACCTGTACGGACTTTCCACCAAGGTTTGTGCGAAGATGAAGGCGAAAAACGGGCTGAAATAATCAAAAAAGGATTCTGAATCATGGCAAAAATGTGGGCAGGAAGAACCGACGGCGTTGTCAACAGCATTGCCGATGATTTCAATTCCTCAATTCGGTTCGATTCGAGGATGTACAGGCAGGACATTCAGGGCAGCATGGCTCACGCCGAAATGCTTGCCGAATGCGGGATAATTTCCGAGCAGGACGCCGGCGGTCTGATAGTGGGTCTGCGTGGAATCCTTGAGGATCTGGAGGACGGAAGTCTTTCCATCAATCCCGAATGCGAGGACATTCACATGTTCGTCGAGCAGATACTTACTGAGCGCATAGGCGAGCTTGGAAAAAAGCTTCACACCGCCCGCTCGCGCAACGATCAGGTTGCGCTTGACACGCGGATGTATCTTCGCTGTGAGGTGGACGAAATTATTGCCCTGCTAAAGTCGCTTGTATCGGCTATTACCGACCGCGCCGAGGAGTACAAGTCTGCCGTTATGCCTGGGTACACCCACCTACAGCGCGCCCAGCCCATAGTGTTTGGTCACCACCTGATGGCGTATTCCATGATGCTTCTGCGCGACATAGAGCGTTTGTGCGACTGCAAAAAGCGGCTCAATATCTGCCCCATCGGCTCGTGTGCGCTGGCGGGAACCACTTATCCCACCGACCGCGCCTTTGAAGCTGCCGAGCTTGGATTTGACAGCATTTGTCTTAACAGCATCGACGGCGTTTCGGACAGAGACTTCTGCTTAGAGCTGCTTTCGGACATCTCGATAATAATGGCGCACCTTTCCAGATTTTCCGAGGAGATTGTTCTGTGGTCTAGCTGGGAGTTTAAGTTTATCGAGCTTTCAGACGACTTCACCACCGGCTCCTCCATCATGCCCCAAAAGAAAAACCCCGACATGGCAGAGCTTGTTCGCGGAAAGACCGGCAGGGTTTACGGCGATTTAATGGGTATGTTGACCGTCCTTAAAGGTCTGCCCCTCGCCTACAACAAGGATATGCAGGAGGACAAGGAAGGCGTGTTCGACGCGGTTGACACCGTTAAGATGTGCTTAAAAGTGTTTATCGGCATGATCGAAGGCTTTAAAGTCAACACCGATAATATGCTTGCCGCCGCGAAAAAGGGCTTTATAAACGCAACCGATCTGGCGGATTATCTTGTAAAAAAGGGTATGCCGTTCAGAAGCGCATACAAGATTTGCGGACAGATAGTAGCCGCCTGCATTGCAAGCGGAAAGGTTTTAGAGACTTTGGAGCTTTCGGAGTACAAAAAGTTCAGCGATTTGTTTGAGGGAGACCTCTACTCCGAAATCGACCTTAAAAATTGCGTTGAAAAGCGTATAAGCGCGGGCGGAACCTCGGTATCATCTGTCGAATCGCAGATATGCGCGGTAAGAAACAAGCTTAAGGAGGATTTGTGATGAGCATGAATTTAAAGGGCAGGGATTTTTTAAAGCTGCTTGATTTTACCCCCGAGGAAATCGAATATCTCATAGATTTAGCTGCGGACTTAAAGGCTAAAAAGGCGGCAGGAATCCCGCACAAGCTTTGCAAGGGCAAAAATGTCGCTCTGATATTTGAAAAGACCTCCACCCGCACCCGCTGCTCGTTTGAGGTTGCCGCGCACGACCTTGGCATGGGCTGCACCTATTTAGACCCCACCGGCTCGCAGATAGGCAAAAAGGAGAGCATTGCCGACACTGCGCGTGTTCTCTCCCGAATCTACGATGGCATAGAGTACCGCGGCTACGGGCAGGAGATTGTTGAGGAGCTTGCAAAGTACTCTAAGGTTCCGGTATGGAACGGTCTTACAAACGAATTTCACCCCACCCAGATTCTTGCCGACTTTCTCACCATAAGGGAGCATTTCGGCAGGCTTAAGGGGATAAACTTTGTATACATGGGCGACGCAAGGTACAACATGGGCAACTCGCTGATGGTTGGCTGCGCCAAGATGGGTCTTAACTTCACCGCCTGCGCTCCTAAAAAGTACTTCCCGAACGCAGAGCTTGTCCGCAAGTGCGAGGAAATCGCCAAGCAGACCGGAGGAAGCATACGTCTGTGCGAAGACCCCGCCGAAGCCGTTAAGGGTGCAAACGTCATCTACACCGACGTTTGGGTGTCCATGGGCGAGCCCGACGAGGTATGGCAGGAAAGAATACAAGACCTTTCGCCCTATCAGGTGAACGCAAAGCTGATGAACGCCGCCGCCGAGAACGCCGTATTCATGCACTGTCTGCCCGCTTTCCACGATTTAGGAACAGGCATAGGCAAAAAGATTTCCGAAAAGTTCGGAATCGACTGCATGGAGGTAACCGACGAGGTGTTTGAAAGCGAGCGCTCTATCGTCTTTGACGAGGCAGAGAACAGAATGCACACAATTAAGGCTGTAATTGCGGCTACTCTGTGCGAGGGAATCGAGATAAAATAATAATCAGAGCCGTTCGGGGTTTACTCGGACGGTTCTTTTTTGCGAATGTCCTAAGTGTCCAAAGTTTCTGCTTTGCAAGATAGGACATCCTTGGCTTGCTTTAAAAGATAGTTCCTGCGCGCCTCCAAAGCCGCTCTGTCGAATATCAGCGCGTCGGTAAGGCTTGTGTCGGTGACCTCGTTGAACCCCGATTCGGCAACCGCAATCGCCCTGTTCACCGCCTCGATATCCTCTTCAAGCTGCTTAAGCCGCAGCTTTCTTTGCTTTTCGAGCTTTCTTTGTTCCTTTTTAAGCAACAGTGCTGTCATGATATTCGTCCTTTCAGATGTTTTTTTTAACGGCGGTTGTCTGCGCATTTTCAGCCGTTTTACTAAATAAATATGGCGGGTCATGCTTATAAATTACAATTCTGCATATAATTATTAGTAGAAATATTCATGATTGAAAGGTGCGAATAAGATGGGTAATTTCAGATATGCAAGCCTGAGATACTGCTCGGTTTTGAAAAGAAATGTTGTTTTTGAGAACTATTACGATTCGGAGGGCAAGGGGGTCTGCGACTGCATATATAAATCGCTCTGCAATTACGATAAATGTGGCTGCCCCAACTCTTTGCGGGATTCATGCCTGCTGTGGCGACTGCTGGCGATACGGGCACGGAGCTTGGTCGGGAGAGCTAAGAAAAAGCTGAAAATACGTATTCTGCGCGCAGGCTCCTGCTTTGGGGGACTGCGCGCTGTTTTTTTACGATTTGTGACCGTCTGATTTACGTTGCCGCTAAATCTCTTGACAACCGCCGAAGACTGTGCTATAATGGTGAAAATTATTGATTAATACGGAGGTAATATATCATGAAGCATGTTGTTACTTTAAAAACCCGCAACCTTTGCAAGAGCGCAAAGAACGGCGGATGCGGCG
>USEH01000069.1 GCA_900553675.1 uncultured Ruminococcus sp.
TCATCGTATATCTTATTTAGGGGATTTTTTGACTGCATATTTCTTGACAAGTTCAGTATTAGCTGTGAATAACCTTGTCGATAAGCTGGATTGTCAGTTGTATTCTCTCCTCGCTTTGTGCGGGGATCAGAATCTTTGCCGCTCCGCCGATTGCAAATATCATCTTCAGTTCCTGCTCGGGCGATACCCCGCTGCCAAGATACCGCTTCAGCAAAATCGATTCGATGGTGTTTATCTGACTTGCCAGATCGTCGTGAAAAAGCGCTTCTAAAACGGGGGAGCAGCTTTGAATGGCGGAAACGAAGGATCTTACAAACCTTCCGGTATCCGAAAAAGCCTCGTCGATATTCGGGCAGCCTTCAATTATCTGCCCAACCTGCTTTTCGCATATGTGAACATGAAGAGCCTCCATGGTTTCGTAATGCGTGTAAAACGTGGTTTTGTTGATAAGAGCCGCCTCGCAAAGCTCGCTGACCTTTATCGGGCGGCGATATTTTCTTTTAAGGCTGAGATAGGTGTCTTCGATTAGTTTTTCGGTTTTGATGTAACGCAAATCTGTCTTATTTGCCAAGATAAGCACCTCTTTTCTAACTTGGTTGCTTAACCGTCGTTTGATAAAAACCGACGATTGAATAAGCAACTGCAGTTGATTATAATATAACATGAAGAAGGTAAAATTGCAAGAGTTATTTTGAAAAAAGGGGGCGGACATATGAACAATACCGTTTATATCATTACGGGAGCGGCAGGGCATCTTGCCGAAGCAATAATAAGGGAGCTGGCAGGCACAGGCTGTCATATCCGTGGTCTGCTTCTTCCCGAACAGACCGGAATTGCAGAGGACAATATCTCCTATATCACCGGAGACGTTACAAAGCTGGATACTCTGGATCGTCTGTTTGAAAACACATACGGTGCCGAGGCAATTGTCATTCACTGCGCAGGGATAGTAAGTATTCAAAAGGAAGTGTCACCGGAGGTATATGAAGTAAACGTAACCGGCACGAAAAATATCATTTCAAAGTGCATACGATACGGCGTTAAACGGCTTGTTTATGTCAGCTCGGTTCATGCTATTCCGGAGATAAAGGGCGGAGTAGTCCGCGAGGTTGACAGCTTTTCGCCGGACACCGTTGAGGGGGCATATGCCAAAACAAAGGCAGAAGCAACTCAGGCGGTTATGCAAGCCGCAAAAAACGGTCTTAACGCGGTGATAGTACATCCTTCGGGAATTGTTGGTCCTTATGACAGGTACAAAAGCAACCATCTTGTTCAGCTGATGAGCCTTTACCTTAACCGTCGGCTTTTGCTGGGCGTGCGCGGGGGCTATGATTTTGTGGATGTCCGCGATGTGGCAGAAGGAGTTTTGCTGGCTGCGGAAAAGGGAAGGCAGGGCGAGTGCTACATACTGTCAAACCGATATATCAGGCTGGAGGAGCTTATGGATCAAATGCGCATATTGACCGGAAGGAGGTTCAGGCTTCCGTTTATTTCGTATTATGCGGCAAAGCTGCTGATACCTATATGCGAGACGTTTTCAAAACTCACCCGCAAGCGCTCTATCTACACCTCCTATTCCATACAGACTCTTGCAAGCAACGCAAGTTTCTGCCACGATAAGGCAGATGCCGAGCTTGGGTACACCACAAGAAGCCTGAGCGAAACCGTTAGGGATACGGTTGCGTATATCCGGCAGGAGAAAAAGGCATGATGTAGTGCCGTACAATATACCCGCTTTGTTTTCGCCAAAGGAGCAGAGCGGGCGATCTTTTAATATCTATTCGCTGCAAAAGGCGGCGATATTTTGATTGACCTTGACATCTGAGCGCAGATAGTGTATCATATGAGATGAAAATTAATAATTTGTTCGCAAAAAGCTTATAATCTTATATCAAATATCCATTATAATATCATCACGCAGGGAGAATTTATATGTCTGACAGGGAAATGCTTAGAAAGGCACTCGAAATTTCCTCGCTTTTCGAGGGCCTGTGCTTTGAAGAAAACTGGTTTTTCCGCGATTTTAAGCGGGAGGATATAATTTCGGAGGAGCAGAACGGCGTTGCCTGCATCGGGCTTATACTCCGCGGAAGCGCGAAGGTTGCGCCGGGTGAGCAGGGAGCAGTCTCCACCATCGGACGTGGTGCAGAGTTTGGTATCTGCAACATTTTTGTCCGGGAGGATATGCCTACCCGGCTGACAGCTAAAACCGCACTGAAGGCTGCGTTTCTGCCCAAGGATGTTTTTGCCGGGCTTCTCGGCGAAAACAGGGTGCTTATGTATAGATATATTCGCCTCTGCAACCAAAAAATGCTCTATCTTGCCGGAAAGCTTCGGCTGATGTCGATATCCGACAGCACCGAGCGGTTTGCCTTCTGGCTTATGCACAATGGGAAAAACGGGCATAACGGTGCGGTTATGCTGAGCTTTTCAAAGGATGAGCTTGCACGCAGGCTTGGACTTTCCCGCGCAAGCCTTTTCAGAGCAATTTCCAAGCTGGAAAACGAGGGGATAATTTCGAGCATAGGAAATAAAATAATAATACTAAATCCCCAAGCGGATATTTTTGAAAGGTTGGATTCACAATGAAAAAAATACTTGCACTTATGCTTTGCATGGTGATGGCAATTACCTGCCTGTCTGCCTGCGGAGCCGA
Organism: uncultured Ruminococcus sp.; assembly: GCA_900553675.1. Lineage (GTDB taxonomy): Bacteria > Bacillota > Clostridia > Oscillospirales > Ruminococcaceae > Faeciplasma. Next base: position 2,657 of record USEH01000069.1, read on the forward strand.
ACCTGCCCCCGATGCAGACGTTAAAGCTCCTGAGGTCACCGATCCGGTTTCCGAAAACAATGACGACAACGCCGACGACGATACGTACATCCCCGATGCTACAGATGAGGACGCTGCGGTTGAATATGTCGGAATAAACATCGCCTCTATGAAGGGTCCTACCACCATGGGCATGGTTAAGCTGATGGACAATTCTGAAAGCGGTGCTTCCGAGGGTTCATATAATGTAACCATCTACGGAACAGCAGACGAAATCGTTCCCCTTATTGTAAGCGGCGAGGCTGATATCGCAAACGTTCCCTGCAACTTAGCATCCGTCCTTTATAAGAAGACCGAGGGCAAGATTGCGGTTATAAATATCAACACGCTGGGCGTTCTCTACGTTGTAGAAACCGGCGAAACCATCAGCTCGGTTGAGGATTTAAAGGGCAAAACCATCTACTCCACCGGCAAGGGAACAACTCCCGAATATGTTTTGAATCACATTTTAAAGCAGAACGGCATCGACCCCGAAAAGGACGTTACCGTTGAGTTCAAGTCGGAGGCAACCGAGGTTGCTGCTATGCTTGAAGGTGCAGAAAATGCAGTTGCGGTTCTCCCTCAGCCCTATGTAACGGTTGCAATGACCAAAAACGACAAGATAAGAATAGCTCTTGATCTTACCGAGGAGTGGGAAAAGACCGACGGCAGCTCGCTTGTAACAGGCGTTACCGTTGTTCAGAAGGAGTTTTTGGAGGCTCATCCCGAAACCGTTGAAAAGTTTTTGGAGGAGTATGCCGCTTCGGTTGAATATGTAAACACCGATAACGATGGTGCGGCTGCACTTGTCGGAAAATACGATATAGTAGCCGAGGGCGTTGCTAAAAAGGCTCTGCCTTACTGCAATATAGTTTCGCTCACCGGCGAAGACATGAAGTTAAGCATTGAAAAGTACCTTGAGGTGCTATTCAACAGCGACCCCAAGTCGGTTGGAGGACAGCTTCCTGATGAAGCCTTCTATTACATCAAGTAACTTTTTCAAAAAGCACAAAACGCTCATTTTAAGAATAGCAGCCATAGCCTTCTGGATAGCAGTCTGGGAGGCTGTGGCTTTACGCATTGGTTCGGAGCTGATAATTGCCACGCCAATCAAGGTGGCACAGGTCTTTATTGAGATGATTTTCAAGGCGGACACGTGGCACTCGCTTGGCTTTTCGCTTGTAAGGATCTCCTCCGGCTTTGCGCTTGCTTTTATCTTGGGAAGCGTTCTGGCGGCGGTGTCGTCAAGGCTTCAGGCGGTAAAGATACTGCTGTCGCCCATAACCTCGGCAATAAAGTCAACGCCGGTGGCTTCGTTTGTAATACTTGCGATTATATGGTTCGGAAGCAAAAATCTCAGCGTTTTTATATCCTTTTTGATGGTCTTTCCGGTGATATATCTTAACATTTTAAAGGGAATAGAAAGCGTTGACAAAGAGCTTTTGGAGATGGCAAAGGTGTTTAACATCAGCCTTGGAAGGCGGATTGTGTATATCTATATGCCCTCGCTTATGCCTTTTGTGATTTCCGCCTGTTCGGTGGCTTTAGGGCTTTGCTGGAAGTCGGGAGTCGCGGCAGAGGTTATAGGAATATCCTCGGGTTCAATCGGCGAGCGGCTTTACCGCGCAAAGCTCTATTTTGAAACAGGCGAGCTTTTAGCGTGGACGGCGGCGATCATACTTATAAGCACAGCCTTTGAAAAACTGATAATGCTGATATTAAGGCGGGTGAATGGCATACCGCAGAGGGCGTATTCCGAAAAGCTTCTTAATGCTTCCGCCAAACGTCAGACATCTCAGAGCATAACGGCGGCGGAAGGTATAAGCCTTGAAAACGTTAGCAAGAGCTTTGGCGAAAGAACCGTTTTGAACGGCGTTACCCTGATAATTGCTGCGGGAGAGCATACCGCAGTTATGGGTATGTCGGGTGCGGGCAAAACCACTCTTGCACGTATTGCGGCAGGGCTTGAAAGGCAGGAATCGGGCAGGGTTGAAAGACCATCACGCCTTGGCTTTGTTTTTCAGGAAGACAGGCTGATAGGCTGCTTAAACGCGCTGGGCAACCTTGCAATCGCGGGGGCAGACCCGCAGGAAGCCTACGAAACCCTTAAAGCCTTTCGATTCACCGACGAGCTTATCTTCAAGCCGAGCGAAACCCTTTCGGGAGGAGAAAAACGCCGCGCAGCCATCGCCAGAGCGCTTTTGTGTGGAGCGGGAACTGTCATCCTTGACGAGCCCTTTAAGGGCATAGACGACGAAACCCTGCACGAATACATCCTTCCGCAGGTTAAGCGGCTTACCGATGGCAAAACCGTTCTGATGATAACCCACAGCGAATCGGAAGCAGCCGAGCTTTGCTCAAGGACAGTGGACATCTCGAAAAGCATATAAATCATAAATATTAACCCCGCGCCGAAGGACATAGCTCCTCAGTGCGGGGTTGTTTTATTGCTTTCTTAGTATTTTCTTGGTGGTTCTTATCATTTCGGCAACGGCGATTATCTCCTCATCGGAGCAGTCGGACAAAAGCTCGTCTATAAGCCCGAATGAGACGTGGTAGCTTTTACTCAGATTGCCGTAGACGATTTCGTCAAGCGTTGCTTCCAAGGCGTTTGCTATGGATATCAGAGTAGGCAGACTCAGCTTTGCCGCGCCGCGCTCTATGTGGGAAATGTTGCTCGGCTCTATCCCCGAAAGCTCACCTAAGCGCTCCTGCGTTAAGCCCTTGGCTTTTCTTAATTCCTTTACTCTTGCCCCGATAATGCCGTAATCGATGTCGGATTTGTGCTTTCCCATTTTCATAACCTCTCAAAATATATGCAATATATGTATTGTATATCCGATTCGGATATGTTATAATAATTTTATAGACCTAATAGGTCAAATAAATTATTATAAAGGGAATATAATTATGACTGTATCAATTTTTGCACAGGCAACAGCACCTAAATCAGTGGCTTACAAGCCTGTTAAGGATTTAATCAGGCAGTTGATTGTCGAGCGCGGTGCCAAAACCTTTTATATAGGCGACAAAGGGTATTTTTATATGCACGTTGTTGCCGCTCTGCAAGAGCTGAAGCGCGAATATCCGTCGATAATATGCTATGAGGTTATGACAAGCGAATCTCAGCCGGTGTCGTTTTGCATCGGAGTCTATCCCAAAGAGATAGAAGAAGCGGAACTGCTTTTTAAGGAGATTAAGCAAATCAGATGGATGATGAATAAATGCGATATCGCGGTTGTTTATAAGAACGGCGTTAAAAGCTACTATAACAATGTGGCAAAAGAGGCTAAGGCGGAGGGAAAGGAGATAATCAGCATTGAAATTTAAAGCTACCTGAACCGATCACGAAGTGGGTGCTGTTCTTAAGGACGGCGGGCATCTCAAAACATTAACGGATGATATCTTAGTGCGGGATTAGTTTGACGCAATGGACATAATAATCTTGACAACCCGAATAGAATGGGATATAATCAAATCAAGGAGTTGATTATTATGAGTACTATACGTACAAGAGAACTGGCATACAAGATTGTTGACAGCCTTGATGAAAAGCAGCTTGCAGCCTTTATCGACTTTTTCAGCTCGATGTTTTATGAAATACCCAACAAAGAAACTCTTGAAGCTATGGAGGAAGCGGACAGAATGCTCACCGACCCAAGCGCAAAGAGATTCGGCTCTGTTGATGAGCTTTTCGAGGAGCTTAATTCATGAAGTATGAGATTGAAAGAACGCCTACTTTTAAAAAGGACTTCAAGCTTGCCCAAAAGCAGGGCTTGGACTTGAACAAGCTGAAAGAGATTATTACTCTGCTCGCCAACGGCGAACTCTTGCCACCTAAAAACAAAGACCATCAGCTAAAGGGCAATTATAAAGGTCACAGAGAATGTCACATTGAACCTGACTGGCTTTTAATCTACAAGATTCAGGATGATATGCTTATTTTAACGTTGGTGCGAACAGGCTCGCATAGCAAGCTGTTCAATCTGTAAAAATTATTCGCCTGTAAATCGCTTCACCCGAAGAAGATGATAACACACCAATCCAAACCACGCAAATTATATAAGATGGAATAGTTACCGCCGTCCGACATACTATCGGACGGCGGTAATATTTTACAAAAGTCTAATCTTCTTTTTCAGCTCTGCGCTCTTTGAAATCTCCGCAAGTCGCTCGTCGATCTCCGATTCAATCATCATCGGCGTGATAAACGCAAGCTCGTTTTCGGAGCGGTGCTTTCTGGGAATAAAGTCTACATATCCGAAAAGACCTGTTATAAGCTCCTTAAGACGGTCGGCGTTAACAGCCCTTATCCTTGCATACACCCTTACAGGAGCGGTCTTGTAGCGGCGGATGAACTCGCGCGAGTCGCTGTCGGACCAGTTGAGCGAGATTATCTCCTTGCCCTTGTGCTTAACGGCGTCGATAATATCTCCTACAACAGCCGAGGCGGTGGGGAACTTGCCTGCGCCCCTGCCGTAGAACAAAACCTCGCCTACAGCGTCGCCGGTTACCATTATGGCATTGAAGACGTCGTTAACACCGGAAAGGGGATTGTTTATGCTTACAAGTCTTGGGCAGACGGTTGCCACAATTCCCGATTCGGTGTTTTCTATAAGACCTATCAGCTTGATGGCATAGCCGGCGTTTTCGGCGTACTCAACATCGTCAAGAGTAATTTCCCTGATACCCGAGCAGTGGACGTATTCGGGATAGATGTGCTTGCCAAACGCCAAAGAGCCTAATATGCAAAGCTTTCTTGTAGCGTCGTGACCGTCAACGTCGGCAGAGGGGTCCTTTTCGGCGTAGCCTAAAGACTGTGCCTGAGCCAAAGCCTCGTCAAACGACTTCTGGTCGTATATCATCTTGGTTAAAATGTAGTTGGTGGTGCCGTTGAGGATTCCCGCGATTTTGGAAAAGCGGTTTGCGGCAAGGCACTGGTGGAGCGGGCGGATTATGGGTATTCCTCCGCCGACGCTTGCTTCAAACAGATAGTTGCAGCCGTTTTCCTTGGCGATTTTTAAAAGCTCCGCGCCGTATGTCGCAACAAGCTCCTTGTTCGAGGTTACAACGCTTACTCCCTTTTGCAAAAGCCTTTTGGTGTAGTCGTAGGCAAAGGTCTTGCCACCCATAAGCTCGGCGACTACCGTTATTTCGGGGTCGTTCAAAATGTCCTCAAAGCTTTTTGTAAGCTTGTCTTTATATGGACTGTCGGGGAAATCGCGCAGGTCGAGAATATATTTTACCTCGATTTCCTGACCGCAGCGGTTTTTAATAACATCCTTATTTTTATCTAACAGCTCGACGGTTCCCGAGCCTACCACTCCGAAGCCCATAACCGCTATTTTGGTTGTTGATGACATATATTATTTCTCCATTCTGAATATAGTAACGGCGATATCAAAGCTTATTTGCCGTATGATACCGAGACCTTAACAACTCCGCTCAGTGCGGAAAGCTGCTCGCGGACAAGCTGAAAGTCTTTGCTTCCCGCCTCAAACCTGACTGTAACCGTCGCGGTGGCGGTGGAATCTATCGGGATATTCTGGTTGACGGTAAGAATATTCGCGCCGTTGTTGTAAAGACACGCCAGAACCTCGCTGAAAACCCCTGCCTTGTCCTTTAAGGTGAAGAAATAGGTTACTATTCCCGAATTGGTTTCCTCGTTGTAGATAAATGCGCAGTCTTTATATTTGTAATATGCGCTGCGCGATATCCCAACGACGCGGCAGGCTTCAGTCGATGTTCTTGCTTCGCCGATGGCAAGCATCCTTTTTGCTTCGATTACCTTTAAGATAACCTCAGGCAAAACATCCGCTCTGACAACAACAAACTTTTCGCTCATGAGTATTCCTCGCTTTGATATTGTAAATGTGATTATGATTTCCGACTCTGTAAGTATTCAAATAACATACAGATGTATTTGCTATAAATACACTTTAACACAAGTCAGCACAAAAGTCAATCCAAAATTATCTAAAATAACCCCGCTGTATTAGGATGAAATAAACAAATAGCCGCGCACAATTAATTTGCGCTCTTTATTGTCACAACAACTACCTCGGGGCGGTTGTTGATTCTTGATGGAATAATGCTTGAGCCAAGCCCGCGGCTTATGACAACCGCGCTTTCACCGCGATAGTGCATACCCTCGGTGTATTTGGGGAAGAACCCCTGACCGGGCGCGATAAATCCGCCGACGCCGGGAATGCGGAACTGCCCGCCGTGGGCGTGTCCGCAGAAGGTTATATCCGCACCGGACTGCGTGTAAAGGTCTATATATTGCGGCTGATGGGATATCAGCAGGGAGATGCTTTCGGTTGCTTGCGGCATAATATCGTCAAGTATGTCGGAATGAAGTGATGAATCTGCCAGACCTGTGATGTAAAGCTTTTCACCATTACAGTCTATGACCGCAGTTTCGTCTGAAAGAACGAATCCTCCGGCGGTTTGGATTCCCGAAATAAGGCGGTCAAGCTTCTCAGATGAAAATCTGCACTCGTGGTTGCCGGTGGTGTAATATACCGGTGCGACCCCGGAAGCCTCGGAAACAAACTCAACTGCCGCGCCTATATCGGTGTGGCGCGAATCGGCGATGTCTCCCGAAATTACTATTATATCCGGTGACTGCTCGCGGATGAGCTTAATAAGACGGCTGTTTTTCTTTCCGAAACGCTTGTTGTGAAGGTCGGAGATGTGAACCACCTTAAAGCCGTCGAACTCCTTTCCGGCTTTCGGGGTTTCGTAGGTGTAGCTTGATACGGTGAGGGAGTTGTTCTCCCAGTAAAAGTAAGGTATAGCCGCCGCAACAGCCGCTATCACCGCCGCTATTATCTTGTGAATTTTTTTCATGATGGGTTCCTTTCGGGATGAAATGTTGTAATAGTATAATGTAGTATTGTATCACATTTTCGGCAATTTTTCAACCGGCACGGCACAAAAATCCCCACAGAGGGTATCTGCGGGGATATACGTTCTGCAAATTGTATTACAATCGGTATAATATCTACAGAATATTACAAAAATCAGCTGTTTTCTGCGACATCCGACTCAGCCTTTGCACCGTCAACGGCGTTTGCGCTTGCAAGTTTTCCGCCTAAGAATCCTGCCAAAAGCGACTGAACGTCGAATCCGGTGGACTCCTTCAAGCCGTCCGACACCTGAGTGATAGAGGTCATAATGTTGCCGGCAAGCTGAGAGGACTCGCCGCCGAACATCTTGATAGACTCGACATTTGAATAGCCCTGACCGATAGCCTCGGCAATCTTGGGCAGCTGCTCGAAGTATACCTTCAAAGTATCCAGCTCCATCTGCTGTCTTGCAGCATCGCCGTACTGTTTCATAGCTTCCGCTTTCTTCAGAATACCGGCTGCCTCTGCCTCTGCTTTTGCCTGAATGGCTTCTGC
>USEH01000070.1 GCA_900553675.1 uncultured Ruminococcus sp.
AAGGAGATCACCCGCCTTGCCGCTGCCATCAACAGCGAGCTGCGGGAGCTTCGCCGCCTTAAGCGGCAGTTTGAGCAGGGCGATATGGAGCTGCGCGAAGCCGTCACTAACATCTCGCACGATTTAAGAACACCGCTTACCGCTATATGCGGGTATCTTGATTTAATGCAGAGCCAGCCGATGAGCGAAAGCACCAAGCGGTATGTGTCTCTCATATCCGAGCGGACATCAGCCTTAAAGCTGCTGACCGAGGAGCTTTTCCGCTACTCAATCATCCTTTCTGCCGACGAAGAGCCAAGCCTTGCGGACATCTCACTCAATGCGGCTGTTGAGGACGCAGTGGCTGGGTTCTACGGCGCGCTTACCGGCAGAGGAATCACGCCCGAAATATCCATATGCGAAAATGAGGTTATCCGCAAACTTGACAAGGGCTTTGTTTCAAGAATCCTTGGAAACGTCCTGTCAAACGCCCTTAAATACAGCGACGGCGACCTTGGCGTTACCCTGTCGCCGGACGGAGTTATAACCGTTTCCAACACGGCAGCGTCTCTGAGCGAGGTTCAGGTAGGGCGGCTTTTCGACAGATTCTACACCGTTGAAGCCGCAAGAAGCTCAACCGGACTGGGGCTGTCCATTGCAAAAACCCTCTGCGAAAAAATGGGCGGAAGCATCTCCGCCGAATACGTTTGCCCACAACTTTCGATTATTATTGGTTTTCCCTCCGAGGGATAAATCTATCAGGTAAAAAACTATGCACAACATCTATATTCTTTTAACACGCTCGTCCACGATGATTTCAAGAGCGATCCATTACACCACCGGAGATGATTTTACTCACTCCTCCATCGCCTACGATGATGATTTATACACACTTTGCAGCTTCGGAAGAAAATATCCGCGGCTTATGTTCCCTGCGGGACTTGTCAGCGAGGGGCTGGAGTATGGGTATTACCGGCTTCATGCAAATATGCCCTGCGCACTGCTTGGATTAAGCGTTTCAGACGAGGTTTACGCCAGAATCCGCAACCGCGTTGACCGCATGAGAATGCAAAAGGACGACTACCGTTACGACGTTAGAGGACTGATACGCTGCAAATTAGGCAAGGAATCAAACCGCCCGAACAGATATTTCTGCTCGAAATTTGTTTCGGAGGTGCTCGGGGATTCCGGAGCTCTCAGGCTTCCCAAGCCAACCTCGCTTATGCGCCCGCAGGACTTTATGGATATGCCCCAGCTGACCGTTCTATATCGCGGAAGCATAGCCGGACTGATACTAAAGGTGCAGCTTGAAGAGATTTCCAAGCACGTTGCCGCAATAAAAGCACCAAAAGCACTTCTTTAAACAAAACAACTCAAACCGACGTGTGGGAAGGTTCCCATGCGCCGGTTTTTTGCGATTTTTCATGCCGTTATCACAAAATATAGGTCTTCGCTGTTGATTTTCGGCAGAATATGTTGTATAATATAATATGATTGTGTACTATGCGCATAGCATATATGTGTATATTTGCGCATTTTATAAATGCAATATTTCAGCTAAAAGAATTGTATTCTTTTCGGAGGACTTATGATATACTTAGACAACGCGGCGACGACTAAGGTCATGCCAGAAGCGGCAGACGGAGTGATCGCCGGCATGACCGAAAGCTTCGGCAATCCATCCAGCATGCACAAGCTTGGAGTGAATGCCGAAAGGCTTGTTTCCTTTTCTCAAAGAAAGCTGCTTTCCGCCTTGGGAGACTCTTCCGGCAGGATAATATTCACCTCCGGAGCCACCGAATCCAACAACACCGCAATTTTCGGTCTTGCAGAAATCTACGGCAGGAGAAAAAAGAGAGTCGTAACAACATCTGTCGAGCATCCCTCGGTTGCAAAAGCTTTTGAGCGGCTTGCCGAAATGGGGTACGAGGTTGCAACAGTCCACCCTAACGAGCAGGGTGAAATCACCGAGGATATGCTTGTAAAAGCGGTGGATTCAAACACCTGTCTTATCAGTGCAATGCTTGTAAACAACGAAACAGGATATATTCTTCCGATAGATAAGGCTTTTCCAAAGATAAAAAAGCTCTATCCCGATTGCATGACGCACTGCGACTGCGTTCAGGGCTTTGAAAAGCTGCATGTATCGGTAAAAAAGCTTGGGTGCGACGCTCTTTCTTTAAGCGGTCACAAGATTTACGCCCCCAAGGGCATAGGCGCGCTGTATCTTAAAAGCGGCGTGAGAATAAAGCCTTTAATGCTTGGCGGAGGTCAGCAGAACGCTCTGCGCTCGGGCACCGAGCCCGTCCCGCTGATATACGGCATGGGCAGAGCGGTTGAAGCTCTCGACCCCACAATTGACGAGCGTTTGGCACACGTCCGTGAGATTAACGCCTATGCGCGGAATGCGCTGGCGCAGATTGGCGCGGTTGTTCTTTCAAGTCCCAAGGCAAGCCCGTATATACTCAGCATAGCGGTTCCCGAAATTAAGAGTGAGACTGTTTTGCACCATCTCGAAGCTTCGCAGATATACGTTTCCAGCGGGTCTGCTTGCTCCAAGGGCAAAAAAAGCGGGGTTCTGGCAGAATTTAAGGTCAGCGAAAAATACATCGACAGCGTTATCAGGCTGAGCTTTTCTTATGAGAACAATAAGGAGGACATCGACCTCTTGGCTGCAAAGCTGAAAGACGGCATGGATTCTCTTGCAAAAATAAAGTAAAAGGATAGAGATATATGAAGCAGGTAATACTGTGCAAATACGGAGAAATAGTATTAAAGGGGCTCAACCGCTCCGGCTTTGAAGCCGAGCTTATGCGAAACGTTCGGCGCAGGCTAAAGCCGCTGGGCGATATAAAGCTGAGCTCAAGGCAGTCAACGCTGTTCGTCGAGCCGATGTCAGACGATATCGACTTCGACGAGGTTATAGAACGCCTGAAAAAGGTTTACGGCATTGCAAAAATATGCCCTGCTATCGCGGTGGAAAAAAAGCTTGACGCTATTTTAGAGACTGTAAAGGAATACTTAGGAGACGCTCTGGAATCCGCACACAGCTTTAAGGTTGAAGCCAAGCGCGCCGACAAGCGGTTTGCCATGACCTCCCCCGAAATAATGGCAGAGCTTGGCGGAATGATTTTAGAAGCATACCCGCACCTGACAGTAGACGTTAAGCACCCCGAAATAACTGTAGTATGCGAAATAAGGGACGATGCGGCTTATGTTCACGCCCTGCCCATAGACGGCGCGGGCGGAATACCGGTGGGAACATCGGGCAGAGCATTGCTTTTGCTTTCGGGCGGCATAGACTCCCCTGTTGCCGGAACCATGATGGCAAAGCGCGGAGTTATAGTCAGCGCAATCCACTTCCTGTCGCCGCCGTATACCTCCGAGCGCGCTTTAATCAAGGTAGAAAAGCTTGCCGCCAAAATGGCCGAGTGCTGCGGACAGATCACCCTGTTTACCGTGCCGTTCACTAAAATTCAGGAGGCAATACGCGACAACTGCCCCGAAGAGCTGTTCACCATAATAATGCGCAGACTGATGATGGAGATAGCCCAGCGAGTCGCGGCACAATACGACTTTGCGGCGCTTGTAACCGGTGAAAGCATTGGTCAGGTGGCTTCGCAGACGATGGCGGCAATGGTAACGACCGACGCCGTTTGCAGAATTCCCGTATTCCGCCCCTGCGTTGCTCTTGACAAAAAGGAAATTGTGGACATCGCCTACAAAATAGGCACCTTTGATATTTCCATCGAGCCTTATGAGGACTGCTGCACCGTTTTTACACCTAAACACCCCAAAACAAAACCTACACTTGAAGAGGTTGCAAGAGCGCAGAGTGCCTTCGACTTCGAGCCGCTTTTGCAAGAAGCTGTTGCGGGAATAACCTTTAAGACCTTTAAGCCATATGTTGAATATGATTTTTGATAAGGAAGCGTACCGATTCATGATAAAAGACGAAATTTTAAGTGGAAAATTGAGTTCAGACCCCGAAGATATCTCGACATATATTGACAAAACCGCATCGGATGTAGTAAAATACTTAGTTGAGCACGGAATTAAGATAGCCGTTGCGGAAAGCTGTACCGGCGGCATCTTAGCAGGAGCCATAACAAGCATTCCGGGGGCTTCGGAAATATTTGAATGCGGAATAGTCTCCTACTCCGAAAGAATAAAGTCGCAGCTGTTAGGGCTCCCCATGGAGCTTATTGACGACTGCGGAGTTGTCAGCGAAACGGTCGCCCTTGCAATGGCGCAGGGGGTAAGGCTTGTATCGCACGCGGACATCGGAGTGGGCATTACCGGCATTGCAGGTCCCACAGGGGGAAGCAAGGAGCAGCCGGTTGGAACGGTGTACGTTTCAGTTATATATAAGGAGCAATCATTCACCCAAAACCTCAGGCTTTACGAGCTTGGCGAGCTTTCAAGGCGTCAGATCCGCCTTATAACCTGCGCATATGCTCTTGAAGCAATTTGTGACGCAGTGAAAGGTTGATTGATATATGTCAATGCTGAATGAAGTCCGCCCGGCGGAGGTCGAAAAGCGCGACCGGTCGTTAAAGGGCAGACTAAAAGAGCTTCTTCCGTGGAAGGGCGACGATGTTAAGGAAATCATCCGCAAGCTTGTCTATATAACCGCTATGTGTGTGCTGATCTATTCGTTTTACGAAGTTTATGTGTATCAATTCGGCTCAAGCGATATGCACGAAAGCAACGATTACCTCAGCAATCTTTACAATCAGGGCGACGACCAGCCGGACAGCACTACTTTAGACCCCGCAGTTACAGCCCAGCCGGTCAACACGGATACGCCTGTTGTCAGCGGAAGCGAGAACACCGGAGATGATGCGCAGACCCAGCCGGATGTACCGGTTAATCCCGAGGATCTGATACTGCCCAGAATCAAGCCTATTTACGAGAGCAATCACGATACAATAGGCTGGCTGACAATAGACGGATTAACCGACTCCAAAGGTGCCAACCGCATCGACCACCCCGTTATGCAGTGCAACGACAACGACTATTATCTGAGCCACGATTTCTACGGTAGAGAGAAAAAATACGGTGCGCTTTTTGCCGACTGTCATGTTAAGATCACCCACGATTCGGGTCCGCAAAACACCATTATTTACGGTCATAACATGGCTTCGGGATCCTTTTTCGCCCCTCTGCACGAGTACAAAAAGAGAGTCTCATTCGTCAGCGAGCACAGGCTCGTAACCTTCAGCACCCTTTGGGAAGAAAACAAATATATAATCATTGGCTGTTTCTTAACCGGTATCAAGGAGGATCAGGACAATATCCCGATTTTCAGATACCATGTAGCCTTTGATTTTGAAGACAACACCGACTTTATCGAGTGGTATGCCAATGTTATGTACAGAAGCTATTATACCTCCGATATCCCATGTTCCATTAACGACGAATATCTGACCCTTTCCACCTGCTCAACCGAAATCTACGATTCGAGATTTGTTGTTGTAGCAAGAAAGCTGCGTGACGGTGAGGACGCTTCGCAGTATACGTATTACTCAAATCCTGACGCAAGAAAGCCCGCCGCCTTCTATAAAGCCTACGGAATGAAGGTGCCGGACGATAAGGGTCCCGACTACGATTATTACAAAGATATTCTATCAAAAATGGAAGGAAATGAAAACTGATGTTTAAGTCAAAGTCAAAGAGAATCATAGCAAAAGTACTGTCATTCGTTGTGTGCGTATCCTGCGCGGCAAGCGTTTTGTCCGGCTGTACAAGAAGGATTGAAGAGGAGCCTCCGGTCTCCGAAACGCTGCCCACCCAGCCGTCCATCACGACGGTTCCGACCACTCCCGAGCCGGTGACAACGCCGGCTACCACCCTTCCGCCCGAACCGGAGTCGTTGGAAAAATATAAGGAATATTACGAGCGCAACAACGAATTTGTCGGCTGGATTCAGATTCCGACCATAAAGCACTCTAACGGCGACTTATATGTTGACTATCCGGTTGTTCAGGCAAAGGACAACCAAAAATACATAGACAAGGATTTCGACGGCAAAAAGTCTAAATCCGGAGCAATTTACGCAGACTACAAAATTCCGATAACCGCAACCAACCATGCCGATAATATCACCCTGTTCGGTCACAGTATGGCTGACAAAACCTTCTTCCGCAGGGTTTTGGACTACAAAAAGGGCGTTGACTTTGTCAAAGAGAATTACGTCATCAACTTCGACACCCGCTGGGAAGAAAATCAGTATGTCGTCGTTGCCTGCTTCCTTATCGGAATTTATGAATGGCAGGACGATGAGCCCCTGTTTGAATACTTTAAGTGCAGAAATTTTGATACCGAAGAGGACTATAATTACTTTTACGATAATATAATGCTTAGGAGCGACTATTTAAGCGACATCGAGTGCCACTATGGGGACGAGTTTATATCGCTTTCCACCTGCGCGTATGATTTCGACGATTCGAGATATGTCGTCGTTGCAAGAAAGGTGCGCGAAGGTGAGGACATCTCCGGCTATCCCGATACATATGTCAAGAATAAAAACAGGCACAGACCGTCAATCCTTGATTAAATACTGATTTCAGACTGAAATTAAGTATAAAGCCGGAAATTCATGGCAAGATTCAATAAAGAAGACCGCCTGAATCATTCATCGCGGCAAGCAAAAAGTCTTGCCTGATTAACGGACAGAAAGGAGTGCATGGCTTGAAGAAAAAATTTTCTATACGACGAACCATCATACTCTTATCAATCATACTTGTTTATTCCTGCGCAGTCTGCTTTATAAGCTTTTTGGCAAAGAAGGCTGTTTTGGAGGACTTAAGCTATCCAAGCACCTCACCGCTTTCGGTTGTGCTCAATGCAGACGACGGTCTTGAAAGCAGTGAGGAGGTAAGCGTTCCCAACTACTACGACAAGCTTGAGCGCATAGAAAACAAGGCACAGATAGACGAATACGGCATTTTTGCGCCGGTGACCACCGAAATTTCGGCAGTTACCACCGCTCCCGAAGACGATACTTCGAGCGTAACCACCACACCGCCCGAAACCACCGCCCAGCCAACCACCCCCAAGGCGGAGGAAACTACCAAGGAGACCACCAAAGCCACCAAAAAGTCAACCGAAAAGACCACCGAAAAGCCCGTAACAACTACTACGGAGGAAGAAAATCCGGAGGTTGATGTTGAGGATGATGATCCTCAGATAGAAGAGGACGTGGACGTTAGCGTAGATATAGACGATCAGGAGCTAGACTCCAACGTTCAGGCGGAGGAGGATAACAGCCAGCCTTACGACGATCAGAGCATCCAGGATTTATTGCAGCAGTACTATGCCAATCTTGGTATGTCGGGCGGGCTTCAGAGCTTCCCGGCGGATATGCTCTACAGCGGCAGAAGCTACCGCGACGATATCGTTACCATATACGACAAGGCGTCCGGAAGATATGTTACCGACAATGCCTTTGATATAGTCTGCGCGGTGACCTTCAACGAAATAGGAGCCTCGCGCCATGAGGAAGCTATCAAGGCTCAGGCGGTTGCCGTTTACACCTACATCAAGTACTATCAGCAAAAGGGCGAATACGCTTCGCTCAGCCGCAAGCAGGACGTTCCGCAGCTTATTATCGACTGCGTTACGGCGGTCGACGGCTTGGCAATGTTCTACGACGGCGAATACATCATGGCAGCATTTTCGGCTTCGACTGCCGGAGTTACCTGCTCCTCGGAAAACGTCTGGGGTGGAGAAAGAGGCTATCTGAAGTCTGTAATCAGCGAATTTGACCATTTAGACACTAAAAACTATGGCAGAGTTACCACCTACACCGCAGACGAGCTTAAAAAGAAAATCGAATCGAAGACAGACATAAATCTTTCCGGAAACTGTGCAAACTGGATACAGATCCTTTCCTACGGCGACGGTGGATATGTCGATAAAATCGCTATCGACGGTCACACCTCGGCGGAGGTATCCGGCAAAGAACGCGAGCTTACGGCTCACATTTTCAGGACATACATCTTAAGTATTCGTTCAACCTGCTTTACCGTCAGCTACTCAAACGGTGTGTTCACCTTTGTGACATACGGATACGGACACGGCGTTGGAATGTCGCAGGTGGGCGCGGACTTGTACGCCGAATACGGCGGCTACACCTTCGATCAGATTC
Organism: uncultured Ruminococcus sp.; assembly: GCA_900553675.1. Lineage (GTDB taxonomy): Bacteria > Bacillota > Clostridia > Oscillospirales > Ruminococcaceae > Faeciplasma. Next base: position 8,132 of record USEH01000070.1, read on the forward strand.
TGCACCACTACTATACGGATATTGTAATTCAATAACAATCAGAGCCGACCTTGCAAAAGTCGGCTCAACTTCTATTTCAGAAAATCGCAGGCAAGAGGTAATTTACATGAAAAAAATCATAACTGCGGCGTTGATATCTGCTCTGATTCTCGGTGCGTCGGGCTGCGCCGCGCACAAGCCGGAGGACAGACAAACGCCGGATAAAACATCTATCATAGAATATGAGTCTGACACCATCGCCGAGCCCACCCCAATTTACGACAACACGGCGGTTGTGTCCGCATACAAATCGGGAGACGCTTCAAAGCTCTCCGAGTTCGACAAGGCTGTATACGACGCTGCTATTGCCGGCGTAAACGCCTTTTACCGTGAGGGGATGAGCGACGAGGAAATCGTTCTGGCGGCTCATGACTACATTGTCACCCTTAGCACCTACGATATTGACAATCTTGCGCTGATCCCCAAGCGTTCGGAAAACTCGGAGTCGCCCTATGGTGCGCTTATAAACAAAAGGGCGATATGCATGGGCTATACCACCTCTTTTCAGATGTTTATGGATATGCTCGGCGTTGAAAGCATTATAGTAAGAGGCGAAGCGCACGACGAGGAACACGCGTGGAACATGGTGCATATCGGCGAAAACTGGTATCACGTTGACTGCACGTGGGACGATTTTGTCCCCGACTATGAGGGACGGCGGGCGTTTCACATCTATTGCATGATTACCGACAGTTCCGCAGAAAAAGAGCATAAATGGAACCGCGAATCGGCACCCAAGGCGGAATCTGATGACCTTAACTACTATCGGGCAAATAATCTGTACGCCGAAAGCGACGAGCAGGTTAAAAATATTCTTGCGGCGGCAGTGGAAAGCGGCTTTACCGATGTGGAATTTGCCGTTCCAAAACAGTGCGACACGCCAATCCCTCCGATCGACGGAGTGTCCGGCTACAGCATATGGAAATCGGAATTAGACACCTACGATGTGGCTGTTGTACACATCGGGCTTGACGAATAGTGCTTGAAAATCCATATAAAAAATGCTATAATCATTACAGTAACCTTTCAGGAGGGATGTTTATGCCGAAAATTGCGCTTGTTACAGGCGGCTCACGCGGGATAGGCGCGGCGGCGGCTTATGAGCTTTCAAAGTTTGGATATACCGTTGCGGTAAACTACCGCGAAAATGCGGCGGCGGCGCAAAGCGTATGCGATAGGATAATTTCTTCGGGAGGGTATGCAAAAGCATATCAGGCGGATATATCAATTCCTGAGGATATAGAGCGTATGTTTGCGCAGACTGAAGCAGAGCTTGGAGCGGCAGACGTGTTGGTGAACAACGCGGGAATCTCGCATATAGGGCTTTTGCAGGACATGAGCTATGATGAAATCTTGCGGCACGCGCAGGTGAATCTTTTGGGCGCGATATACTGCTCAAAGCGGGCTATTCCAGAAATGGTTCACAAAAAAAGCGGCAGCATTATAAATCTTTCCTCGATGTGGGGAGAGGTCGGAGCCTCCTGTGAGGTGGTGTATTCAGCCTGCAAGGCGGGAATCATCGGGTTTACAAAGGCTCTTGCCAAAGAGCTTGGTCCCAGCGGAATAAGGGTCAACTGCGTATCTCCCGGAGTTATAAGAACGGACATGAACTCAGAGCTTGACGATGAAACTCTTGCCCAGCTGAGCGAAGAAACTCCCCTGCTGAGGCTTGGAAGCCCCGAGGAGGTCGGCAGGATGATAGCATTTTTAGCTTCGGAAAGCGCATCGTTCATAACCGGACAGGTTGTTTCGGTGAATGGCGGGATTGTATAATACTAATTTTCCGTAAAGTGTAACTGTAAAATCGCCACAAAACCACTAGGTGATATAATCCCCTTAGAGTAGTCACAAGAGAAAACAAAAAGTATCAAGACTGCA
>USEH01000071.1 GCA_900553675.1 uncultured Ruminococcus sp.
TTTCGACTGCGGCATCATGATTTCCGCCAGCCATAACCCTTATTGGGATAACGGAATAAAGCTTATAAACTCGAACGGCGAAAAGATGGATGAGGAAACCATCGCACTGGTTGAGGACTATCTCGACGGCAAGCTTGAAGTCTTTGGCGAAAAATATGATGATGTTCCATATGCAAAGAAGGAAAAAATAGGCTCCACCGTCGATTACGTCGCCGGAAGAAACCGCTATATGGGATATCTTATATCTCTGGGTCTGTTCTCGTTCCGCGGCATGAAGGTCGGTCTTGACTGTGCAAACGGAAGTGCATGGAGCATTGCAAAGTCGGTGTTCGACGCTCTGGGCGCAGATACATATGTAATAAACGCCGAGCCTAACGGCACAAATATCAATAATAACGCCGGCTCTACCCATATCGAGGGCTTGCAGAAGCTTGTAGTTGAAAAAGGTCTCGACGTTGGCTTTGCCTACGACGGCGACGCTGACAGGTGCCTTTGCGTTGACGATAAGGGAAATGTAGTCACCGGTGACCATATCCTTTATGTATACGGCAGATATATGAAGGAACGCGGAAAGCTCCTTAATAATACTGTAGTAACTACTGTTATGTCCAACTTCGGTTTGTATAAGGCTTTGGATGAGCTTGGTATCGGATATGTTAAAACCGCAGTCGGCGATAAGTATGTCTATGAATATATGACTAAAAACGGCTGCCGCATAGGCGGAGAGCAGTCGGGTCATATCATCTTCTCAAAATACGCATCCACCGGCGACGGTATTTTAACCAGCCTGAAAATTATGCAGGTGTTGATGGACAGAAAGAAGAAGCTGAGCGAGCTTTGCGAGCCTCTTAAGATTTACCCTCAGGTGCTTGTAAACGTCAAGGTAAAGGATAAGCTTGCAGCCCGCAGCGACGAGGATGTTCAGTGCGAGGTTGAAGCAGTCGCCGCCGAGCTTGGCGAAAGTGGACGAATCTTAGTAAGAGAATCCGGAACCGAGCCGCTTGTAAGAGTAATGGTAGAAGCTGAAACCAAGGAAGTCTGCCAGAAGTACTGCGATAGGGTAGTGGATGTCCTTAAAAAGAACGGTCACGCCGTTTGACGCTTAATTGTGCGAAATTAATCTTTATCTGAAAGGATAGATATAGTATATGTGCGGAATAGTTGGATTTACCGGCAAGAATCAGGCGGCGCAGGTGCTTTTGGAGGGTCTTTCAAAGCTTGAGTACCGCGGCTATGATTCAGCGGGAATTGCCGTAAGAGACGGCGATAACGAAACCGAAATCGTAAAGGCAAAGGGCAGATTAAAGGCTCTTTCCGAAAAAACCGACGGCGGAAGAGCTGTCCCCGGAAGCTGCGGAATAGGCCATACCCGCTGGGCGACCCACGGTGAGCCTTCCGAAACAAACGCCCACCCTCACCACAGCGATGATTATAACGTAATCGCGGTTCACAACGGTATTATCGAAAACTATAAAGAGATAAAGGAAAAGCTGTCTAAAAACGGCTATACCTTCTATTCTCAGACCGATACCGAAACCGCCGTTAAGCTTATAGACTACTATTCAAAAAAATACAGTGCAGGTCCTATTGACGCTCTTTCAAGAGCCATGCTGCGTATCAGGGGCTCCTATGCGCTGGTTGTGATGTTTAAGGATTACCCCGGAGAGATATATGTCGCCCGCAAGGACAGCCCGATGATTTTGGGTATAGAGGACGGAGAAAGCTATATCGCGTCCGACGTTCCGGCGATACTTAAGTACACCAGAAACGTCTACTATATCGGCAATCTGGAAATGGCAAGGGTAGCTCCCGGCGATATAACGTTTTATAATATCGACGGAGAGACTATCAATAAGGAAATAACCGAAATCAAGTGGGACGCCGAGGCAGCCGAAAAGGGCGGCTACGAGCATTTCATGATGAAGGAAATCCACGAGCAGCCCAAGGCTGTCAGAGATACAATAAGCTCTGTAGTCAAGGACGGCAGAATAGATTTTGAATCGGTCGGAATCACCGAGGATGAAATTAAAAAGATTGAAAGAATCCACTTTGTTGCCTGCGGCTCGGCGTATCACGTCGGAGTTTGCGCACAGTATGTAATTGAGGATTTTGCAAGAATCCCTGTAAGAGTGGAGCTTGCATCTGAGTTCAGATATAGAAAGCCTATACTCGAAAAGAACGATTTAGTGGTTATAATAAGCCAGTCGGGCGAAACCGCAGACAGCCTTGCTGCCCTGCGTGAAGCCAAGTCTATGGGAATAAGGACGCTTGCCATTGTAAACGTAGTTGGCAGCTCGATAGCAAGAGAAGCGGATATGGTATTCTATACTCTTGCAGGTCCCGAAATCGCTGTTGCCACAACAAAGGCTTACAGCGCGCAGCTTGTTGCGTCTTACCTTTTGGCAATCGAGTTCGGAAGAGTAAGAGGAAAGCTTTCTTCCGATGAATATACCAGGATGATAGCGGAGCTTATGACCATCCCCGAAAAAATTGAAAAGGTTTTAGAGGATAAGGAAAGATTGCAGCAGTTTGCCGCGAACTACGCTTCGGCGCAGGATATCTTCTTCATCGGAAGAGGAATAGACTACGCCATCAGCCTTGAGGGCAGCCTTAAGCTTAAGGAGATCAGCTATATCCACAGCGAAGCTTATGCAGCGGGCGAGCTTAAGCACGGCACCATCAGCCTGATTGAGGACGGTACACTGGTAATTTCCGTCCTGACTCAGAGCGAGCTTTACGAAAAAATGATAAGCAATATGGTTGAGGTTAAGAGCAGGGGAGCTTATATTATGGGTCTTACCGCTTACGGCAACTATACCATTGAAGACACCTCCGACTTTACAGTTTATATCCCCAAGACAGACGAGCATTTTGCCGCAAGCTTGGCGGTTGTTCAGCATGGAAGATACAGCAGACTTTGTAACATACATTCCGAAGACAGATGCACATTTTGCAACTTCTCTGGCGGTGATCCCATTGCAGCTCATGGGATATTATGTCAGCGTTGCGAAGGGTCTGGATGTAGATAAACCCAGAAACCTTGCTAAGAGCGTGACAGTCGAGTAAATACTGATTTCCCGTAAAAGTGAATAGGGGTTGATTAAGCAATCAACATAAAATCGCTATGTCGGGAAATAAGTAAATGACATACTTCTAAATTTATAACTGGAAGGTTCGAGTAAGCAAGATGAAAAAAATCGAGAATTGGAAAATAATAAGTCTGTTCATAATGCTTTATGACGCTTTGTCCGCAGTTTTTGCCTACGGCATCGGGCTTTGGGTAAGGTTCGATTTCAACTACAGCGGAATACCGGCAGGGCTTATGAATGCGTTTCTGCACTTTATTCCCATATATATCGTGGTGTTAATAGTAACCAATATCATCTTCCACCTGTATCGCTGTATATGGCAGTTTGTAAGCTTTGACGAGCTTATAAGGATCCTTCAAGCATGGCTTATTGAAAGCATTATTCATGCCGTATGCATAACAGTTTTCTTCCGCAGGATGCCGATATCCTACTATCTGATAGGCGCGGTTGTTCAGGCAGTGTTAATGGTCAGCATAAGGTTTGCATATAGGTTCTACCTTAAATTCTCGGAAAACAGGAAGTCGTTTTTAAACGGCAGAGATATGAAAAACGTTATGATAATCGGTGCGGGTGAGTCGGGACAGACGATTCTGCGCGATATAAAGCGTCGGTACGAGGATAATCTGCGCGTTTCCTGCTTTATAGATGACGATACAAATAAGTGGCAGCGCCTTGTAGAAGGAGTTCCGGTCGTCGGCGGCAGAGACGATATATTGCAGTCTGTCGAGAAGTATTCTATAAGACAGATACTTCTGGCAATTCCTTCTGCAACCGCAGAGCAAAAGCGTGATCTTATAAATATCTGCAATGAGACCTCCTGCGAGGTTAAGATTCTTCCCGGAATATATCAGCTCGTCAAGGACGAGGTGACAATCGCCAATATGAAGGATGTTGCCATCGAAGACCTTTTGGGCAGAGACCCGATAAAGATAGATATGGCGGCTTGCTTTGAATTTATAAATGGCAAAACAATACTTGTAACCGGCGGAGGAGGCTCTATTGGCTCCGAGCTTTGCCGTCAGATAGCGGCACACAGCCCCAAGCAGCTTATTATTTTTGATATCTATGAAAACAATGCCTATGCAATCGAGCAGGAGCTTAAGGCTAATTATCCTCAGCTTAATCTGGCTGTTATTATCGGTTCTGTAAGAGATTCCAGAAGAGTAAATCAAGTGTTTAAGACTTACCGTCCGGAGGTTGTTTATCACGCCGCCGCCCATAAGCACGTCCCGCTGATGGAAACAAGCCCCAACGAGGCTATCAAAAACAACGTTATAGGAACCTATAAAACCGCATATGCAGCTCTTGCTTATGGCTGTAAGCGATTTGTTCATATTAGCACGGATAAGGCGGTAAACCCCACAAATATCATGGGTGCTTCCAAGCGTTTGTGCGAAATGGTCATTCAGACGATGGATGCTATCTCAAAATCCGGTTCGTTTGATAAGCTTCCGCTGGTTCATGCCCATAAAGAAATCGGTTTTGCCGAAATGGATGAAGCTGATATTCTTCCGGAAGCAGCAGAACATGCAAGAATCGCTCACAATAAATCAAGGACAGAGTTTGTCGCAGTCCGCTTTGGCAATGTTTTAGGCTCAAATGGCTCTGTAATCCCTCTGTTTAAAAAGCAGATAGAAAACGGAGGTCCGGTAACCGTAACCCACCCCGAAATCATAAGATATTTCATGACGATACCCGAAGCTGTAAGCCTTGTATTACAGGCAGGCGTAAACGCTCACGGCGGCGAGATATTTGTTCTGGACATGGGCGCGCCGGTCAAGATAGACACGCTTGCACGAAACCTCATAAAGCTTTCTGGCTTCAAGCCTGATGTCGATATAAAGATAGTTTATACCGGTCTTCGTGAGGGCGAAAAGCTTTACGAGGAGAAGCTGATGGCAGAGGAAGGTCTTCAGAAAACCGAAAACGATCTTATCCACATAGCTCACCCGATAAATCTTGATACCGACCACTTCCTTTCGTCTCTTGTAGAGCTTGCAAACGCAAGCTACTATAACAGCGACAATATTGTTGAAATTGTAGAAGGCATTGTTCCCACCTTCCATCCGGTAGGAAAGAATGGTCAGAGCGATAAGGCAATAAAGAGCAAGAAGTATAAGGAAGTCGCCGCAGGAATCGTATAAGAATATAAAGTCCAAAGTCCGGCTTATAACCGGACTTTTTGTGCTTAAAATATTGACAAACCGCAGATAATGTGATATTATACATACAAATAAATAAGACAGTTCGGAACCATCCTGTCTATAAATAAAACTATGGAATGATGGCGCTTTAGGCGCATATATCGGTATTATATCGGTGTATGCACTTAACGCCTGTTTTAATGCGCTCCGAACTGAAAATTTAGGAGCGATTGACATGAAAGAAAGATTAAAATCCGAAATTAAGGAATTTCGACTGCTGATGAAGTCTGTGCCGACGGTTTTGGTAATTCTGTTTATCATCTCGGTGTTTTCAATGAATCTGCTTGCAAATAAAAGCATCAACCTTAACATAAGCTGGCTTGCGCTTGACTGCGGAATAATAGTATCGTGGTTCGCTTTCCTTGCTATGGATATGATAACAGCACGCTTTGGTCCCAAGGCTGCCACCCAGATATCGGTGCTTGCAATAGTAATAAATCTCTGCTTCTGCTTTGTTTTCTTTGTGGGAAGCAGAATCCCCGGAACATGGGGCGAATCCTACGTTGAGGGCAGTGAGGGAATCATAAACTCCGCACTTGATAATACCTTTGGCGGAACATGGTATGTCCTTGCCGGAAGCACACTTGCGTTTTTGATATCCTCAATCGTAAACAACTTCCTCAACTATGCAATAGGCAAGGCACTGAAAAAGAACCCCGACGGCGCGGTGGCATATGTTTTAAGGACATACATATCAACAGCAATCGGACAGTTTACCGATAACCTTGTTTTTGCTCTTGCCGTAAGTCACATCTTCTTCGGCTGGAGCCTTGTGCAGTGCATAACCTGCGCTCTGACCGGTATGGTTGCCGAGCTTGCCTGCGAGGTTGTTTTCTCCTTCTTCGGATATAAGATATGCCGTCGCTGGAAGGAAAAAGGCGTCGGCGAAGAGTATATAAAGTATATGGAGGCAAAAGCCGGATGAAAGTCCTTATAACCGGAACAAGCCGTGGAATCGGCTTGGCAATAGCTAAAAAATTTATAGCCTGCGGTCATGAGGTGGCTGGGATAGATGTTCTTGATTCCTCGATAAGCAGTACAAATTACCGTCATTTCAAGGCTGATATATATTCCGACGAGCTTCCGGATATCCCGCAAGTCGATATCCTTATCAACAATGCCGGCGTTCAGGATTCCGGACGGGATATCGACGTCAATCTTAAGGGCACTATCCGCGTCACCGAAAAGTACGCCTTTCACAGCGGCATAAAAAGCGTGCTGTTTATTGCCTCAGCCAGCGGTCAGACCGGCTCGGAGTTTCCGGAATACGCTGCCAGCAAGGGTGGAATGATAGCCTATATGAAAAACGTCGCACTGAGAATAGCGCAGTACGGCGCAACCTCCAATAGCCTTTCTCCTGGAGGGGTGCTTACCTCGCTTAACGACAGAGTTATAAACGACACCATTCTCTGGCAGAAGATAATGGACGAAACTCTGCTTCCAAAATGGGCAGAGCCGGAGGAAATAGCAGAGTGGGCATACTTTATGACCGTAGTCAACAAGTCGATGACCGCTCAGGATATCCTTGTGGACAACGGTGAAGCGGCAAAAGCTAATTTCGTTTGGTAAATTTCTTTTTGGTTGAATCATATTAAAAACAATCTGCGTGGAAGCCATGAACAGGTTTCCACGCAGATTGTTTTATAGTACAGTATATTAATTCTTGTTGAACTCGCTGAGCATAAGACCCTCGTTTTTCTCCAAAGCCCAGCGGATGTTCCATTCGCTGGTAAACAGCAGAAGATAGTTGCCCTTAAAGTCCTGAACAACCTTGGTATCAGAGCTTAGGTTCAGCTTTTTGGAATCCAAGCCCTCATTGTCTATCCAGCGGATATACTGGTAGGGAAGACCTTCATTGATAATCTCGACGTTATATTCGGTGGACATTCTATGCTCGAAAACATCAAACTGAAGCATGCCGACAACTCCAACGATAACCTCCTCCATACCGGAATCAGGCTCGCGGAATATCTGAATCGCGCCCTCCTGAGCTATCTGGGTCGCGCCCTTGACGAACTGCTTGCGCTTCATGGTGTCCTTGTGGCGAATGCGCGCAAAATGCTCCGGCGCGAAGGTGGGGATTCCTTCAAATTTAAACTCATGCCCCGGCGTGCAGATAGTGTCGCCAATCGAGAAAATACCAGGATCGAACACGCCTATAATGTCACCGGCATAGGCTTCGTTTATAATCTCGCGCTCCTGAGCCATCATCTGCTGAGGCTGTGAAAGGCGCATTTTTTTGTTACCGCCCTGAACATGACTTACTTCCATGTCCCTTGTAAACTTGCCCGAGCATATGCGCATGAATGTAAGTCTGTCGCGGTGAGCCTTGTTCATGTTTGCCTGTATCTTGAATACGAACGCAGAGAAGACGTCGTCGGTCGGTTCGATGATTCCCTTGTCCGACATTCTCGGAAGCGGTGGGGAAGTCATCTTCAAAAATCCCTCCAAAAACGGTTCAACGCCGAAGTTGTTAAGAGCAGAGCCAAAGAACACGGGACTCAGCTCGCCCTTTGCAACTCGTTCAAGGTCAAGCTCGTCGCTCGCACCGTCCAAAAGCTCGATATCCTCCGAAAGCTGACGGTGGTTAGCTTCGCCTATCAAAGAGTCAAGGCAGGGGTCGCCGGGCTCGGCTTCTACCGACTCAACCTCGCGCTGACCGCCGTTAGCGGTGTAGGATATTACCTTTCGCGAGCCGCGGTCGTAAACGCCTTTGAAGTCAACGCCGTTGCCGATGGGCCAATTCATCGGGCAGGTGGCTATTCCAAGCTCCTCTTCGATCTGCGTAAGCAAATCAAAAGGATTGCGTGAATCGCGGTCGAGCTTGTTGATGAATGTGAAAATAGGTATATGCCGCATTACGCATACCTTGAAAAGCTTTCTCGTCTGATTTTCAACACCCTTCGCCGCGTCTATAACCATTACCGCCGAATCCACCGCCATAAGGGTACGGTAGGTGTCCTCTGAGAAGTCCTGGTGTCCGGGAGTGTCAAGAATGTTTATGCAGCAGCCCTCGTATTCAAACTGCATAACCGAGCTGGTAACCGAAATACCTCTTTGCTTTTCGATTTCCATCCAGTCGGAAACTGCGTGCCTGTCCGTCTTCTTGCCCTTTACCGAGCCTGCAAGAGCTATCGCTCCGCCGTATAAAAGAAGCTTTTCGGTAAGAGTAGTTTTACCCGCGTCGGGGTGAGAGATTATCGCAAAGGTTCGTCTGCGGTTTATCTCCTCTATCATTTTATTGTCCGGCAAAATAATTCCTCCTGTAAATTAAGGTGATTTAGTAGATTTGCGCCGTTCATATCAAATTGGTGTTGTCAAAGTAATTCCCCTTTAGCATTTAGAATTAAACGCCATATATTATAGCACATTTTTTCCCGATTGACAATAGGTGTAACGCTGTTTTTCGAGATAATGCCGGCAAATGTGCAACCGTCAATCGTACCGAAGACTAATCACAGTCTTTACAACAGTTGGTTGTAAAATACGCCTGAAAGTAAACTTTGCGGTTCTTGAAATGCAAATATAAATCCGCTATAATAAAGTCAGGATAAGCGCTTATCAATCTGAATAAAGGTGGATTGAATTATGAAAATCAATTTAAAGGACAAGCTGCGCGCCCTGCGTCAGCAGAAAAACGTTACGCAGGAAGCGCTTGCAAATCATCTTGGAATAACTCCGCAGTCGGTCGGAAAGTGGGAACGCGGCGAAGGCTTCCCAGATATAACCCTCCTGCCGAAAATCGCGTTCTATTTTGATGTGACCGTCGATGAACTGCTCGGTGTGGAACAGGCGAGGGTGGAAGAAGCAATAGCGGAGTATAAGCGGCAGAGCAAAATTTTCCTGCATAACGGTGAAAATATAAAGAATCGCGAAATATGGGAAAAGGCTTACTCGGAATTTCCGAACGATTGCCGCGTTATAGAGGGCTTGATGAGTGCTCTCGACAACAACCAAATTTATCCGCGTCCACGGGAAGACGCCGAGCGAATCATCGCGCTTGGGGAAGAGCTTTTGCAAAAATCTACGGATGCAAGTCAAAGGGAATACGCAATACAGATCCTGTGCTATACCTATGAAAGCATAGACAATGAAAAAGCACTGTATTATGCTGATATGGGCGGCAGCTTATGGGCGACAAAGCAGTCTTTAAGAGCTTTTATTTTAAACGGCGAAGAAGGCGTAGAGGCGTGTCAGAACAATATCACAAACCTGATTCATGAGGCTGCCTTGACAGCTATGAACATGACGGCAAAAACGCGGTTCTCTCACGAAGAAATCATTGAAGCTTATCAGTTTGCAATTGATATCCTTAAACGGCTGTATTCAGACGGTAATATTGGCTTTGATTCGTTTTGGGTATCACAGTTTTATCACAACATTGCATGGGAATATGCTGCAATGAATGATGCCGCAAACACTCTGAAAGCTCTTGAAGAAAGCAGTAAATATGCAATTATTGATTCAAACCTAAAGGATATGAATTATACTGCGCCTATGGTAAATAGTTTGAAATTCATATATGCCGACACCACAAAGAATTATACCGGAAATGTCTGCAATTATAGACTTAAAGATTTCAGTGACAGCAGTTTTGATTTTGTTAGGGATTATGATGTCTTTAAGAGAATCATTGCAGAGCTTGAAAAGAACGCAGAATAGCTTAAAAACAAGGCGCTGTAAAAAAACGCCTGCAGAAAAAAGACCTGCATCCCAACCGAAATGT
>USEH01000072.1 GCA_900553675.1 uncultured Ruminococcus sp.
TTTCAAGCGTTTGTCAAGTACTTTTTTAAAAGTTTTTTAAAAAATTTTTTGACTTGCTTTTGTGTGTGGGGCTTCTCTTTCGAGACAGCCTGATTATCATACCACAGTTTTCTGAGTTTGTCAAGTACTTTTTTCATCTTTTTTTTGACTTTTTTCGCACTCGACTTTTCTTACTTCTGTGTGCTTCCCTCTCGGACAGCTTTCTTAATTTAGCACTTTTTGCGCCGGTTGTCAAGGGATTTTGCAAGATTTTTTTCGATATTTTTCGATTTATCGCTTTTGACCCATTCCCGCACCGTCCTGTTTAGTTCCATTGTGCATAAGTTACACTGCCTGTTTAAAGTGTAACAGAACCGCATAAATGCACACACTGTTCGGGGACTGCACTATCCCGAAAAATCCCCTCCCCGATTGCTCAGAGATGGGTTGTACGAAGGAAGGATAGTGCTATTTGTTTGTCCATATGTCCACCTGAACGCTTGGGTCGGAGTATTTATAGAGATAGATTCTTTCGATTTCGTCTATGCTTACAGGGCGGTCGATATATAAATCTACAGCCTCAGAAAGCCGCCAATCTTTTTTGTTTTTGGGAAGAGTCCTGTGTGGCGAATAGCCCATGCCGCCAACGCTGCAATTGTTGATGATTTTTGCTTCCGATTCGGGAGCAAAATCTACTCCGAGCTTGTAGCAGGCTTCATCCATTAGATCCCAATATGCAGGATCATCCATAATTTCGGCAACCTCTTTGCCCTTTTCGGTCATGCTGAACTCGTAGCATTTGCCGCCTGATAACCTGTCAAAGGCTTTATTTGCGCCCGCCGGACCGTATTCCTCTACGACTCTGAATTCGAGATTAAGGCGTTCGTTGTTTAAGTCAATTTCGTATTTTGTCATGTTACTGCCGAAGATAGCAGTGCGATCATAAAGCACCCAGCGTTCATCAAATGTAAGATTCCTGTCCATTTCATACATTATCGCATGTTGTTTTCTTAACCAACCGGTAGACATGGTTGTGAGCGTGGCTGGGTAAAACTCCAGCTCGCCGATTTTCACCGTCTTACTCATATCATCCTCAAGTATCACTTTAATCTGATAGGGCGATATATAAATCTCCGAAACCTTGAGCTTGCAATCTTCAATTTCTATTGACTTCTTCGGATGCAGCAGCAGATAGTCCAAAACCTCTGCCTTCTTATCCCATCTGTCATAGAATTCATCCAATTCTTCCTCATCAATATCGGTATCCTTATGTTCGTCATAAAGAACCCTTTTGTTTACGCCGACAGTGATATCGAAGCTAAAGCCGTCCGCATAGCTTATTTCTCCGTCATAGGATTTAAGTCCTTTAAAATCAAGCGTCACCTCATCGCAGACGTAAAGTCTTGCACGCAAAACGGCATGAATCGTATCGGAAGGATTTTCCGGGTCGTAATCAGAGGTGGAAAGCGCGGTAAAGCATTTACCTCCACCACTCGAGTATTTCGTTTCATGGACGCGGTAGGCGGCGCCGGTGTCCTCGGCTATCTCATCAAACTCCGGTCGCTTTTCAAAAACACCGTTTTCATTTTTAAGCGTGAAGAAAATGTAAGTCATATAGTAATCACTTGCGACTTTGTTTATGGTCATCGTGATACCGTTGTCGGTAGTGCTTTCCATAAGTACCTCGGCATATGGGTCAACAAACTCCTGTTCCCTTTTCTCTATGCGCTCCCTGTCGGTAAGGAAGACTGCCGCGCCGGTCATTAAAACCACCGCCAGAACGCAGCTGAGCGCAACAGACAGCGGGCGGCTCAGTCGGACTCTGCGCTCGCTTACTTTCTCCTCGGGAAGTCCCGTAACCGTTTGTTCCATCCTTTGGCTGACGTTTTCGGGAACGCCGCCGTATAAATTGTTAAGTTTCATAATCTATGCCTCCAATTCTTTGCTGTAGGGCTTGCCTTGCCCTGTGAAGCCTTACCTTTACGTTTGATTCGCTGATTTTAAGTATTTGGGATATTTCGCAGACGGTGAAGCCCTCGCTGTAGTAAAGAACAAAGGGCAGCCGCGGCTTGACGTCCAGCGCGTTTATTTCCATGACGATTTCTTGCAACCCGAGTCCGGATTCCGCCTGGCTTGTCTCGCCGAGCGTGTCTATATCCTCGTGATACCGCCGCGAACGCGCCATGCTTTTGCACCGGTTTATAAGTATCCGCGTTATCCACGTCTTAAAATATTCCTCCCGCTTTAGGATGGAGAGCTTTTTATACGCTGCAAGCAGCGCATCCTGAACGGCGTCGGCGCAGTCGTCGTCGTTTTTCAGGATGGTTTTGGCAGTGTAGTACAAGCTCTTTTCCAGCTCAATCACCCGTTCGGAAAATTCTTTTTTGGTCATGATATTCTATCTCCAAATGTTTTTACTTATTTCCGTCTAAAAGCGTTCCAAAAATCAGGCGCAAAACCCATCGTTCAGCGGTTTTGGTCTGATTTTTGGTTTCGCTTCAGACGGAAATTAGTAGTCAATACCGTATTGCATTAATTAGACGAATCAGGGCGGCAAAAGGTTACATCTGATTATGAAAAAATTGCAGGGTGAGACCAGCCCGCCCTGCTTCATGATTCTTAGCGATTGATTATTTGTTCACCCACACATCCAACTGAACGCTTGGGTCGGAGTATTTGTAGAGGTAGATTCTTTCGATTTCGTCTATGCTTACAGGGCGGTCGATATATGCGTCCGCAAACGCAGTGGCATACTCCTGCGTGCTGCCCGCCTGACCGTGGCTTACGCCGATAAGGCTTGCTTGCGTGCCGGTGGCGAAGTCAACGCCAATCTTATAGCTTGCCGCGTCCAGCATATCAAAGTATTCGGGGTTCTGCCTGATGCTTTCGATTTCCTTGTATATATCCGTTTTTCTGATATCGCGGCTTGACAAATACTTATGCGCCGCTTTCTGTCCCTGCTCATCATATAGCTTTTTATGTTCTGCCCATGTTTCGGCTTCGTAGTCAAGCTCTGCCTTGGTCTTCCAGTCGCCAAAGACATACATCTCCGGACGTTCCTTCTCCATCCTGATTTCGTCGGGGGTGGCGGTCTTTAAGTACTCATTCCGCTCATACGCCTTTCTGAGATAATCGGTCGAGATGGATATAAGCGTTACCGGATAATATTCAAGCTCGCCGATTTTAACCGTCTTGCTCAGGTCGCTTTTAACGCTTACCGATATCTGGTAGGGCGAGATATACAGGCTTGTTGCTTTAAGCTCGCAGCCCTCGATTTCGATTGTTTTGTCAAGCTCGATAGTCTGATAGTCCAGCGCCTCGGACTTCATATCGTACTGCTTAAGCTCGTTTCTCATAGCGTCCTCGGGGAAGCCGCTGTTATCAACAAGGTCGTTAACAAGCTTTTCGCTGGTTCCGATATTGATATCAAAGCTGAAGCCGTCGGCATATTCGATTGTGCCGTCGGTCGATTTAAGCCCCTTGAAGTTAAGAGTCATCTTTCCAAACGGAAGAGGGTGCCGCAGAACCGCATGAATGGTATCTGATGGGTTCTCGGGGTCGTAGTCCGAGACGGAAAGTGTGGTAAAGCCTAAAAGGCTGCCGTACTTTGTTTCGATTCCCTTGGAGTAGTATATCCAGTCAAAGGTTATCTCGTCGAACTCCGGCTGCTTTTCAAACACTCCGTTTTCGTTTTTGAGGGTGAAGTAAACGTAGTCCATGTGATAATCCGCCGCAAGCTTGTTAAGCGTCATTGTGATGCCGTTGTCGGTGACGCTTTCCATGACCTGCTCGGCGTATGGGTCTACAAGCTCTGTCTCCCTTTTCTCTATTTGCTCCCTGTCGGTAAGGAAGATTGCCGCGCCGGTCATAAACACCACTGCCACAACGCAGCAGGCGGCAATAAGCAAAACCTTTCTTGCACTGTTAAATTTATGAATATTATTATATGACTTCTCATCCAGCCTGTCAAGCGCTTCAACTACAGATTTATGAACGCAGGGCGGAACTCTCAACTGATTTCTGTTATCCATATCAACCTATCCTTTCTTTAATAGTATTGCTCTTCGGCTCGGGCCAACGGCGTGGGCTGCCATTCAAGCTGCTCTTTCAGCATAAGCCTTGCGCGGGATATCCTCTTTCGCACCGCCGCAGGAGTAAGTCCCAGCGACCTTGCTATCTCCTCGGTGGTAAAGCCATCCATATAGTACAGCATCAGCGGAACCCGATATTTTTCGTCCAATGAGGCGATTTCAAGCATAAGCTCGGTTTTGGAATAATCGTCCTCGGCTGCCGGCTCGGAGATATTTTCGATATCGTCGGTATACCTTCGTGATTTCAGCTGTGAATAGCAGGTATTTACAAGAATCCTGATAATCCAGGTTTTGAAGTACTCGGGATTTTTCAGCTTATCAAGGCTTTTATATGCCTTAAAGATAGCCTCCTGAACGGCGTCGGCGCAGTCGGAGTCGTTTTTTAATATCGCATATGCGGTGTGATACATTGCCTGTTCTGCCTCTAAAATTTTTTCGCAGAACTCTTGCTTTGTCATGACAATCATTCGCTGCTTTTCACTCCTTTCACCTATTAGACGCTCTGCCGCCCCGCATTGTGACGACCCATAAAAGAAAAACCGCAGAAAATTCTCTGCGGTCTGAGTGTGTCCGTGATGTTTATTCAACCTCTATTCCGTCATTGATTCTGTCGGTCAGCAGATTCAGCTTTTTAAGATTTGTGTCGGTCGAGAAGCCCGCGGCGTTATATACTATTAGTATATCGTCGTAGTCGGTGGGGTCGATGTAGTCGGTGGGGTCGGTCATGTATCTCAAATCAATCAGATCAATGCGCGAATAATGCTCGCATAAAAACGGCGCAAGGCAGTTGGCATAGCTATCCTTTATAATAAGGAGCTTTCCGCCCTCGGTGCCGGAATATATGCTCACCTTTGCAGTATTTTTGCCCAGATAGCAAAGGTATTTGTCCTTCTGGCTAAGATACGCCTCTGCAAACACCTTTCCGCCGGTCTGCTCGTCGTCGGTTTCCAGGCGCGCCTGACCGGATATCGGGGTGTAAAAATCGATGGTGTCCGGCTCGGTTTTGGAATAAAGAGTCTTTGAGTAAAGTGAGCCGGAAAAGCTGTGGCTTGCGTGGCGGATGTTGAATCGCTCCGGCCCCGCAGGCGTAAAGCCGAGGCTTTTTGCAGCGTCCTTGTAGCCGATATACGCCCCCAGCGAAGTCCAGTGGTGGTCGGTGCGGTAGTAGATATACTCCTCCCGCTCTGCGCGCAGACTGTTGTAGACGTTCACGGTGCGGGCAGCCCCCGAAAGCTTGCCATAGACATAGTCTGTCAGTGCGTTCTGGTCGAGGACGTCGGCGTCCTTGGGCAGCATATCGGAATATATCTGCGCGGCTGTGGGGACAAGCATTACATGAACGTTTCCTATCGCCTCCGAAAGTCCGAGGATGGCTTTTATAGATTCGTCAAGAGTGCTCAGCTCTACCGGCTCGGCTATTTCAAGCATTCTGTCACCGGCGATGTAAACGCCGTTTATCTGATGTCTCCCCTGCAAAAGCTCCAGTCCTGTGTGCAAAGATATCCAGTTTTTGCGCAGAGGAAAGCTGTCGTCTAAATATTCGGACAGTCCGCGGGTAAAGTCCCCCGAAAAATAGGAATCGGCAGACAGCTTGGGAGCCTGGGCGAGATACCTGTTTTCAAGCTCGGAATATTCCTTTTTGGGAAGTATAAACGAAACTATTGCTATCACCGCGATAATCGCGAAGAACGTGACGGCGTTGATGATTTCACAAATCTTTTTCATAATCAGAAGTTAAAGTAAAGAAATGGGTTGTAGGTTGAATTGACTAAATATGCGGTTGAGGCTATCAGCAGGGCTGCGGTTATCACCGGTTTTAGCACCAGTATAACCTTTGAGCCTTCCCCGCCGATCTGCTTGATATAGTTTTTTGCGGCTCCCGAAGAGAAGAATATGCAAAGAGCTAAGCTTACCGCCGCCTGTGAAAGAAGCGACCACGATCCGCCCGAAGCAAAACTTCCGCCCGCTCCGAACATCGCGCCGATAAATCGCAGCGCCGAGCCCAAAGAGTCGGTGTCGAAAAGCACCCAGCCAAACACCACCGCAAGCATTGTATATAGCCACGAGAAAAACGCAGGAAGCCTTTCAAGCAGCTTTTCCATCCCCAAATGCTCGGCGATGATAAGCAAACCGAACCACGCTCCCCAAAGAACAAAGTTCATGCTTGCTCCGTGCCATAGTCCTGTCAGCAGCCAGACGATTGCCAGGTTGCGCACCGTTTTCCACCTGCCCTTTCGACTTCCGCCCAACGGGATGTAAACGTAATCGCGGAACCACGCGCCAAGGGTGATGTGCCATCTGCGCCAGAAGTCGGAAACGCTCTTTGAAGTATATGGGAGGTCGAAGCTTTTGGGATACTTAAAGCCCAGCATTCTGCCCAGACCTATTGCCATGTCGGAATATCCCGAAAAGTCAAAATAAATCTGGAAGGTGAAGGCGATTATGCCCAGCCACGCCGTCAGCGCGGGAAGAGTGGAATAATCCATCTCCTTAACCTGCGACCAGAATATGCCTATATTATTTGCTAAAAGCACCTTTTTTGCAAGACCCACAATGAATATGCTCACGCCGTCGGACATGTCCGAAATGCTTACCTTGCGGTCGTTAAGCTCGGCGGCTATGTCCTGATACTTTACAATCGGACCAGCAACTATCTGCGGGAAGCAGGTGACATACGCCGCAAAGTTGATAAAGCTGCGCTGAACGTTTATCTTCCGCCTGTAAAGGTCTATCGTGTAGGACATACTCTGGAAGGTGAAGAAGGATATGCCTATCGGCAGGGGCAGGTTCGGCGACGGAATCGAAGTTCTGAAAATGCCGTTGAAGGTATCTACCACAAAAGAGCTGTATTTAAAGGTGAACAGCAGCCCAAAATTTATAACGATGGAGACGATCAGGCAGGCTCTGCGCTTTTTTTCGTTTTCGGTTTTCGACATAAGCATTCCTGCGGTGTAGTCAACAGCGGTGGATATTATCATCACGATAACATATATCGGCTCGCCCCAGGCATAAAAACCCAGACCCGATACAAAAAGCATCAGGTTTTTAAGCCTTTTGGGTGCAAAAAAGTAAATAAGCATAACCGCAGGCAGGAAGTAATACAAAAATTCTATGCCCGAAAATACCATTCTGATATGTCTCCCGATTGTTAGTCCTTTGGCAAAGCGTTTATTTCCTCTGCCAGAGCCTTATATTCATCATAACTCACAATGCTGTTGAGAGCCTCTAAAAGCGAGTTCGGCGGAAGCCTTTGCGGCAGGTTCAGCCGCTGGATCAGCCTCTGTCTTTTTAAGGACGAGTTTAAGCCGCCCGAAAAGCCGTCCTCGTATAAATCCATTTTGGTTATCCTGCACGATTCTGCGCCGACCGCAACATCATCAGCGCCAAGGCAGGCTTTAAGCGCCGAGATTATGATGTCGTCCGACAGCCCCTCAACGCCTAATTTTCCCTCTGCCGAGGGGGTGGCTTTGCGCCTTTCCTTGCCGTAAACGTCGGGGACGTATGCATTGCGGATCCTGTCCTCAGGAACAAGACCCTTTATGTGACCCCTGATTTTAAAGCCTGCCGAATCGCTGTCGGTAAGGATCACTATTACCCCGCTTTCGGCATATGCGCGGATTAGCTTGGCGGTTTCGCTGTCCGAAAAAATACCGAAGCCGTTTGTCACTATCACAGGGCAGTCTACTATATTTTTCAGGCGCGATTTGTCATATTTTCCCTCAACTATGACCGCGCCGTTTATGTGAAGCATGTTAAGTTCCTCTCAGCCTTTAAATTCTATGATTTTCGCGATTGCTTCTTCCAGCATAACGCGCGGGTCGGTGCGCTTAGACTTCATATCGCGGTCGCAGTCGGAAAGGGTTTTAAGGCAGAACCGCAGCTTTTCCATCGGCATGGAGCGGCAGTCGCGGAAGGCGTTTTTCACCGCGAAGTCCCTGCCCCGATAGCTGTAGTCCTCGACAACCGTCTTTTCCGGAACGCCGCTTGCAACAGCCGTTTTTGCGCGGTAGATATCCATTGCCGCTCCGGCTATAACGGTCAGCAGGGCGATTGGCTCAGCCTGCCGCGAATACAGCCTTTGCAGAATGTCAAAAGCCTCCGCCCTCTTTCCGGTGAGGATGGCTTTGGAAAGCTTGTAAGCGTCGGTGTCGGCGCCGTCGGAGACTAAAAGCTCGATAGTCTCCCGCACTATCTCCCCGCTTTGCTGATACGAAGTAAGCTTATCGCACTCGTTGTTTATCATCAGGATGTTGCAGTTTTGGGACGCTGCCAGGTACTCGGCGTTATCCGGCGACATAAAACACCCGCTTTTGCCCAGCCGCGATTGTATATATCCCACAAGCTCGGGCGGCTTTTTATATGCAAACTCCACAACTCCCCCGCCGCACTTTACAATATGGTCGGCAAGCTTTTTGTTCTTCTGGCTCAGCGCCTTTTTACCTGCGGCAAGGTCGGTGCCGGTGGCGTAGAAGATAACCGTTGTAGTAGCGGGGTCTATCCCCGAAATTATCTCAAAAAGCCGCTTTGTCTCGTCGGGGCGGAGGCTGTCTGCGTTGAGGTCGTTGACTGCCGCCACAACCCTGTCGGTGAACATGGGCATAGCCTCGCAGATGTCGGCAAGCTCGGACATGGAAAGCCCTGCGGCGGGAAAGAAGCGGTAGTTCATGTCTTTTGCTTCGTCCGGCACAAGCTTGTCTATCAGCTTTTTGGTGATGATTTCGCAGGTGAAAGCGTCCCTCCCCCAGAAAAGATAGCAGGGCAGGATTCTGCCGGCGCGGATGGACTTTACCAGCTCGGAATCGCTCATATAAGGCATTCTGCCGCCTCCCTTCGTGTTTGTCATAGACATTATAATACATATTTTAAGATTGTGCAAGAGGGAAAATATGATTAAGTGAAGAGAGAAAAGCTAAGAAATGCGGTATCGGCGTTTCATCCGGTGATGATTTTGATTGTCACTTCGCGACGGTTGGTAGGATGTATGATAGCGGGTTAAAATGTTCGTTGTTACATGGGTAAAATAACGTACATCATAAAGAAAATGGACGATGTTACAGGGATAAAACTTCGTCCATTCGTCCATTTTGCAGGGCAATGTTTAAGATGTCTAATTCTACAGATTAAATAATTAGACAATTAGACATCTGAACAGCAGATATCCAATCTGACGACTAAGATAATTGGTCATTAAGTCTGACATTTGTGATTATACTTGCCAAGTAGTAATTATTATATAAAATACTATAATATGGAATGCAGTAAGCCGTGAAAGACGGGTAATTCACTTATAATGTATATTGTAAAAGTTTCAACCCGACAGATTTAACATTGCTTGCCCGGATGTCTGATATGTCTAATTGTCTAATTTTTCAACCCGACATAATTAGACATTGATATCCGGAATGTACGTTATGTACGCTATTTTACCTATGTAACAACGAACATCCGAATGTACAAAATGGACGAATGGACGAAGTTTTACCTTTGTAACATCGTCCATTCAAACGTCCATAACCCGAAGTTTCAGACGGCTGTTTGGACATCACGAAAAAAATACCCGATTTCCGCTTGCAATCCGACTTAAAATATGGTAATATATTAAAATGTATTATTATGAGTATTCAGGAGGACAACATATGCGCAAAATTACCGAGCTTTTAACCGAAGCGGCGGCGCGCGCCTTTGAAAGCTGCGGCTACGACCCCAAGCTTGCCACTGTTGCGGTTTCGGACAGGCAGGATCTTTGCCAGTTCCAGTGCAACGGAGCTTTTGCCGGAGCTAAGCTATACAAAAAAGCTCCCTTTGTAATAGCGGAGGAGGCGGCGGCAGTGTTGGCTGCAGACGAGCGTATTGCAAGCGTCGAAGCCGTTAAGCCGGGATTTATAAACATCACACTTAAAGACGAGTTTCTTGTAGATTATGTCAACCAGATAGCGGCGGG
>USEH01000073.1 GCA_900553675.1 uncultured Ruminococcus sp.
ATCAGAAGATCAGCCCCTGCCTGCGCAAGTTTATCAAAAAGGCTGCCGCCTGTTTCCTCTGTCTCGATCGGTACAACGATCTTGGAAATCATATCTCCGGTATCCAGACCGGTTCCCATTCTCATGATCGTCACGCCGGATTCTTTCTCTCCGTCAATGACTGCCTGCTGGATCGGTGCTGCACCTCTGTATTTCGGAAGCAGGGAAGCATGGATGTTGATGCATCCATATTTCGGAAGATCCAGGATCGTCTTCGGGATGATCTGTCCAAAAGCTGCCACAATGATGATATCCGGTGCAAGTCCTGTGAGGGTTTCCACAAATTCCGGATCACGTACTTTGACCGGCTGGTAAACCGGGATCTCATGTTTCATGGCTTCTTCTTTGACAGGAGTTGGCATAAGTGTCTTGCCTCTTCCCTTCGGTTTGTCCGGCTGGGTCACAACGCCTGTGATCTCATAACCGGCCTCCACGAGTGCCTCAAGTGTTCCCACGGAGAAATCCGGGGTTCCCATAAATACCACTTTCATCTGAAGTCATCTCCTTTATTTTAAGACTTACTCTTCGTCCTCGTACTCCTCATACTCATCGTACGTGTTGTCCCAGAGTTCACCTTCTACTTTTTCTGTATACATATGTCCGTCGAGGTGATCACACTCGTGGCAGATGCAGCGGGCAAGAAGTTCGGTTCCCTCCAGTTCAAACGGCTGCATGTCGCGGTCCAGCGCTCTTACCTTTACGTAATTCGGACGGGTTACTGTACCGGATTTTCCCGGAAGGCTTAAGCAGCCTTCTGCTCCTGTCTGGCTTCCGGAAGTCTCCAGGATTTCCGGATTGATCAGAAGATATGGGGTTCCATCCACATCCATGACTACGATTCTCTTTAAGATGCCGACCTGCGGTGCGGCAAGGCCGACACCGTTTGCCTCATACATGGTGTCAAACATGTCGTCGATCAGCTCGCTGATTCTTGGTGTCATCTTCTCCACCGGTCTGCATTTTTTCGTTAATACGCGGTCGCCTACGACTCTGATTTCTCTGATTGCCATAATTCTTTTCCTTTCTTTTGCTCTTCTATTATAAATAATCTATGTGTAAATAGTATGAAAAAACTAATACTTTCTGCTGAAGTCAAACTGTAAATAAACGGTACGGAAGCCTTTGTTAATCTCGATATACCGCTCCAGTTTTTCCCGCAGCTCTGCCAGCACCTCTTCCTGCGGCGCGCGTACATACACGGCCATGCGGTACAGGTCATTGATTTTCGACACTGCCTCACTTGCCGGGCCGATGATCTGGACTTCGCGGTTTCCCCGGATGCGGATGAGATATCTGCGAATGTATTCCATCGCCTGCGTCAGATGCGCTTCATCCTCCCCGGCTCCGTGGATCGCCAGAAGCTCCGCCGCCGGTGGATATCCCATCAGACGGCGGTAGTCCATTTCTTTCTCATAAAATGTCCCGTAATCCTGCTCTGCCGCCGTCTGAATGCTGTAATGTTCGGGATGGTACGTCTGAATGACTGCCATTCCCGGCTTTTCGCCTCTTCCGGCGCGGCCGACTGCCTGCGTCAGCAGCTGGAACGTACGCTCCCCGGCACGGTAATCGACTGCATTCAGGGAGAGATCCGCCGCCAGCGCTCCCACCAGCGTGACATTCGGGAAATCGTGGCCTTTTACAATCATCTGGGTTCCAATCAGGATACCGGCCCCCCCCGCCGCAAATGAGGACAGGATTTCTTCATAACTGTTTTTCGTTTTTGTCGTGTCGCCATCCATCCTAAGAACGCGTGCCTTTGGAAACAGCTTTTTCACGTTCTGCTCGATCTGCTGTGTGCCGGCACGGAAGCCGCCGATATACGGGGAACCGCACGACGGGCACGCATGTACCTGCGGTGTTTCATAACCGCAGTAATGGCAGGCGAGCTTTCCGTTATTGTGTGCTGTCAGTGATACATCGCAGTGCGGGCATTTCATCACATGGCCGCATGCACGGCATGAGACGAAGCCCGCATAGCCTCTGCGGTTCAGAAACAGTACAACCTGTTCCTTTTTTTCAAGCCGTTTTTCGATCTCTTCCCGCAGTTTTCCGGACAGAATCGAACGGTTTCCCATCTGTAATTCTTCCCGCATATCCGCGATCCATACGGACGGAAGTGCTGCATTTCCGTACCGCGCATCCATCCGGAACAGCGCGTACGCTCCCGTCTCGCAGGCGTAAGAAGCATCCACCGACGGCGTTGCCGAACCCATCACCACATGGGCATGCTCCAGCCCGGCGCGGCGCACGGCGGTCTCCCTTGCATGGTAGCGCGGCGTCACTTCACTTTTATAGGAGGTTTCATGCTCCTCATCGATTACGATCAGTCCCAGTTCCGGAAACGGTGCAAAGAGTGCGGAACGCGGACCGATCATAATACTGACCTCCCCGCGCCGCGCGCGCTCCATCTGGTCGGCGCGCTCAGACGGTGTCATCCGCGAGTTGACCACCGTGACCCTTGTTCCAAACCGTGCGCAGAACCGCTCCACGTTCTGATACGTCAGCGCAATCTCCGGGATCAGAACGATTGCCTGTTTTCCCTGCGCAAGCACATGTGCAATCAGTTCCATGTAGACTTCCGTCTTTCCGCTTCCGGTGACGCCATATAACAGTGCTCCCGCCGGCTTATGCGCGTCTATAAGGCTTTTAACGCCCTCATAGGCTTTTGTCTGCTCTTCGGAAAGGGATATTTCCGGTGCGGGCTTGCCCTGATGCCTTTGAGGTGTTCTTAAAGCTTCGTAGCGGTATTCCTCCAAAACGCCTTTTTTAACCATGTTTGTTATTATGGTGGGGGTTACGCTCAGGTAATAGCAGGTTTCCTTAACCGAGGCGGTTTCGTTTTCGGTGAGAAAGTCGACCACCTGCTTCTGCTTGACTGTAAAGCCCTTTTGGTTGTTTTCAAGATAATCCGGCGTAAGCCTTATCATGCGAACGGTTTCGTCGCCCACCCTGCGCTTGAATTTGTCCGACTCCTCCAAAACGCCCTTTTCTACAAGAGACTTAACCACCGCTTCCTTGGATTTATCCACACCGCAGTCGATGATTTCGTCGAACTCACGTCTTGAAGATGCTCCTTTTAAAGCTGTCAGCAGGGCTTCCTCTTCCTCCGAAAGCTCCTCGTCCGGCAGATGGTTTGATATCTCGTAAACGCTCTGTCTGACTACCGAATATCCAGCAGGGACTATAGTCCGAAACGCTTCAAAAAAGGTGCAAAACGTATGCTCCTTCAGCCAGAAAACCATATTCAAAAGCTCATCGTTAACAAGCGGCTCTTTATCCACTATGCTGATAATCGGCTTAAGCCTTTCGTCCGGCTCGGGCTTTACATAGGTTCTTGTAACCAGACCGATGCGCTTTGAATTGCCCTTGCCAAACGGCACCAAAACTCTCATCCCGGGCTTTAAAACCGGCGCGAGAATCTCGGGATATTTATAGGTATATTCGGTATCATAGCCGTAAGCAGCTTCGGAAATGGCAACCTTTGCCGCATGGGTACTGTTCATATGTAAAACCATGCCTTTCATACTGTCTTAAGATTTGCGCCGCCGTTTTAACGGGCAGTACAAATCTTAAGCTTCAAGCTTTTTACTTTCTTTTAAGGGAAGAATCCTCCACCAGTCTGTATTCGCCGTTTGCAAACTGCTCTACCGCGGTTGCAACCGGCTTGCGGTCGATTATCTCCTTCGCGTCGTAAGCGGTATCAATAATTTCCCTTGCTCGCTTTGCAACGCCTATTACCAAAGAATAGGTGCTTTCGCCGTTCTTTAAAATCTGTGAGCTTGAAGGTCTTAACATTTTTCCAGCACTCCTTTAATTATTTCGTTATTTTTATTTACAAGATGTTTGGCTGATTTCATTATCATCATCAAATCGTCAACGGCTTCCGAAAGATTGTCGTTTACGAACACATAATCATAGTTATTTGCAAGCCTGATTTCGCGGTACGCCTGCGTTACTCTTTTTTGGATAACTTCCTCGGTCTCGGTGCCCCTGCCCTCTAACCTGTGGGCAAGCTCATCTATCGACGGCGGAAGCATGAATATAAGCACAGCCTCTGGACATACCGATTTTACCATCATAGCGCCGGCGGTTTCAATCTCTAAAATCACGTCCTTCCCCTCGGCGAGCTTTTCCTCTATGGGTGCCTTGGGGGTGCCGTAGTAGTTATCCACAAAGGTAGCGTATTCCAGCATACCGTCGTTCCGGACAAGCTCTAAAAAACGCTCCTTGGTTACAAAATAGTAATTTACGCCGTCGACCTCGCCCTCGCGCGGCTGTCTTGTCGTTGCGGAAACGGAGTAGTAAACATTGTCGGTTTTTTTGAAAAGCTCATTCAGAACCGTCCCCTTGCCGCAGCCCGACGGCGCGGAAAGCACATAAAGTGTACCCTTATTCATTTTCCTCAGCCTCTATTTTACCCAAAATATATTCGGAAGTCCTTGAAGATAGTATAACGTGGTCGCTGACTGTGACTATAACCGTCTTGGTTTTTTTGCCGTAGGTACAGTCGATAAGCGCGCCCTTATCCTTTGCCTCCTGAACAAGCCTTTTTATCGGCGATGAGTCGGGAGAAGCAAGCGCTACCACCTTATCCGCCGAAACATAGCAGGAATACCCGATATTCAACATTCCATCATTCATAGCATAACCTCGTTTTACTCTATGTTCTGGATCTGCTCTCTCACCTTTTCAATGGTACTCTTTAAATCAACTACCATTTTGGTGATTGTAAGGTCGGAGCATTTCGAGCCGGTGGTGTTGACCTCGCGGTTCATCTCCTGAACTAAAAAATCAAGCTTTTTGCCGATAGGCTCGTCAAGCTCTAAAAGCTCCCTGAAGGAAGCCACATGACTTTTTAGCCTTACGGTTTCCTCGTCCACGGCGGTTTTATCCGCGAATATTGCGGCTTCGGTGAGTATCCTTGCCTCGTCGATATTCTTGTCCTGCAAAATGTCGCACAGCTTCTGATACAGCCTTTCGCGGTATTCCTTTGTAACCTCCGGCGAGCGAAGCTCTATCTTGGCAACGGTTTCTTCGATATAATCAAGCTTGGTGAGAATGTCCGCTTTAAGACGTTCGCCCTCCCGCCTGCGCATATCCACAAAGCCCTCAAGCGCAGCAGAAGCGGTCGCCCTGACCTCCTCCCAAAGCTCGTTTTCGTCGGTTTCCGCTTTGGTTACGGTGAAGATATCCGGAATTCCGAAAAGCCTTGTAAGAGTAATATCGTCGGTAAGGTTAAGAGTAGAGTTTGCCTTGCGAAGGGCGGATATGTAATTTTCGGCAAGCGGAGTGTTAACCTCAACGCTAACGTCCGAGCCGTCGTTAGTTGATATACTTACATAAGCTTCCACCTTTCCCCTGCTAATAGAAGCCGAGAAAAGTGCTTTAAGCTTGTCCTCAATGTATCCGTACTGCCTTGGAACGCGCGAGGAAAACTCGAAGAATTTATGGTTTACGCTTCTTATCTCAACAGTTATCTCTCTGGCTCCGAACAGCATTTTCGACCGTCCGTAGCCCGTCATGCTTTTTGGCATACCAAAACTCCTTTATATAATAATATTAATCCATAATACTCCAATATATATTCAGTATTATATCACATTCAATGAAATAAAGCAAGCAATCACACAAAAATTTAAGATTACAGTATGGTTACATATTTTCTCAGTAAGAAAAAACATCTTGAATCACGAGCAGAAATGTGTTACAATATTATTATAAATTAAAGTATCGGAGATAACTGCCATGAACGAGAATGCAATAAAATCAAAGGAAAGATTTATAGATATTTTCCGCACAAACATCAAGCGCGACGGTGCTGACAAGCTTTTGGAGTTTTTGCAGTCAAAATGCGATTTCTTCACCGCCCCCGCTTCAACCAAGTTCCACTGCGCCTACGAGGGCGGCTTATGCGAACATAGTCTTAACGTTTACGACTGCTTAAAGTCGTATCTTGAAACGGACAGAGCAAAAGAAACCTTCGGGCTTAAATTCAGCGACGAGACAATAGCCATTTCCGCCCTGCTTCACGACATCTGCAAGATAAACACGTATGTTGTAAGTATGCGAAACGTCAAAAACGACAAAACAGGTCAATGGGAAAAGGTTCCCTATTACGACTACAACGACACTCTGCCATACGGTCATGGTGAAAAGTCGGTATACATAGTAAGCGGATTTATGCGCCTGACCCGCGACGAAGCCATGGCTATCCGCTGGCACATGGGATTCTCGGGTGAGGAAAACGTAAAGCTCATAGGAAACGCCTTAAGAATGTATCCCTTGGCACTGGCACTGAGCATAGCCGACTGCGAGGCTTCGAGCTTTGTTGAGGAGAGAAGGAACTAATCCTTCACAAATAAAAAGCACCGGATGTAACTCCGATGCTTTTTTATTATACTAAAATCAGAACTTCAGATTCTTAGGCGTTCTCGCATACGCGCAAACATCGCGGATATTTGCAACACCTGTTACATACATCAGAAGCCTTTCAAGACCCAGTCCGAAGCCGGAATGTACCACTCCGCCGTACTTTCTCAGGTCTAAGTACCACTCCAGACCTTCCTTTTCCATGCCCATATCGTCCATCTTTTTAACAAGGACATCATAGTTTTCCTCACGCTGAGAGCCACCTATAAGCTCTCCAACTCCGGGAACCAGCAGGTCGCATGCGGCGACAGTCTTGCCGTCGGGGTTGAGCTTCATATAAAATGCCTTTATATCCTTGGGGAAATCTATGAGGAACACGGGACCCTTTGCAATCTTTTCGCAGATGTACATTTCATGCTCCTTGAAGAAGTCCATGCCCCACTCTACCTTGTTTTCAAACTTAACGTCCGCCTTAAGGAGATAATCTACAGCCTCGGTGTAGGTTATAACCTTAAACTCGGAGTTTGCAACGTGCTCAAGCTTAGAGATAAGATCGTGCTTTTCAACTACGAAGTCGTTTAAGAACTTAAGCTCGTCCTTGGCGTTTTCCAGAACGTCCTTGATTACGTATTTGAGCATTGCCTCCATAACCGCCATATCGCCCTTAAGGTCGCAGAATGCCATCTCGGGCTCTATCATCCAGAACTCGCTGGCGTGATATGGGGTGTTGGAGTTTTCCGCGCGGAAGGTTGGACCGAAGGTGTAAACCTTGCCCAAAGCAAGCGCAAACGGCTCGACATGGAGCTGACCCGAAACGGTTAAGCAGGCGTGACGTCCGAAGAAATCCTCTTCATAGTTGCCGTCGTTTCTGGTGGTTACGGTAAATGTCTCGCCCGCTCCTTCGGCGTCGTTGCCGGTGATGAGTGGAGTGTGGATATAGTTAAAGCCGTTCTTGCGGAAGAACTCGTGCAGAGACTGCGAAATTATTGAGCGGATCTTAAATACCGCCATAAAGGTGTTGGTTCTGGGGCGCAGATGAGGAATCTCGCGCAGGAACTCCAGCGAGTGGCGTTTTTTCTGCAAGGGATAGCTTGCGTCGCAGTCGCCCAAAAGCTCGGCTTCGCTTGCGTTGATTTCAAAAGGCTGCTTAGCTTCGGGAGTGACTACAAGACTACCGGTGATTCTTACGGCGCATCCGGTAAGAAGCTTTGAAATATCGGCGTAGTTTGAGATTTTCTCCGCCTCGTAAACCACCTGACAGCAGGTGAAGCATGAGCCGTCGTTAAGGGAGATAAATCCTATTTTATTATTGGAGCGATTGGTTCTTATCCAGCCCTCAATTGTAATCTCTGCGCCTTCGCAAAGGGCGGCATTGGGCATAAGACCTTTAACGCTTTTGTAGATTTCATCAATAGAATATTTCGCCATAATTATACATTCCTTTCTTGGGAATTAAGAATAATAAAGAAATTATAATACTGTCGGCATAAAAAGTCAAGTATAAATCAAAAATCAGTCCCGGAACGCCCCAAGACTGATTTTTTACTATAACTGCCAATCAGAACTTTCCGCCTCTTCCGCCAAACGAATGACCGGAGGACGAGTGATGGATCGTTGATCCGCCGGAGCCGTGCGAGGATGATGTTTCCTTCGGTCTTGCCGTGCGTGTTACGTTTCTGTAAAGGTAAATATCCTTCGACTGGGTGATGTTGAAGGAGCCGCGCCTGACATAATTAGATGCTCCGCGCTGCATACCCACACTTTTCAGCTGTGCCTTCATGCTTGTAACGCCGACCAATGCGGCGATAAATCCGAATACCAGCGAGATAAGCAGATTAGTGCCGAAAGGATAGCGCGATTTTGTGCGGGTATCGCTCACTAAGCCCTCACTTGCGTAGTCTTCGCCGTTCTGAACGTCGTAGGGCTCACCGCTTTCGGCTATTTTTAAAAGCTCGGCGCAGGAATCCGCATAGGACTTAAATGCATCATAGTAATATCCGTCCGAAAGGTAGTTAATCATTTGGTCTTCGATGTATTCAAGACCGTAATCGGTCAAAGCGGTTATCGCCTTGCCCGATGTTGCAATCTGCCATTCGCGTTCGGACATATTAATATAGAGAATAACGCCATCCAGCTCCTCGCCCACGCCGTAATTGTTCTCAAAGAAGTATTCGCAGTAGTCTTGGGTTGACATACCATATTCCGTTCCGTAGGAGGTCAGCACGGCTATATCAAGATTGTACTGCGCGCTGTAATCGTCCAACAGCTCTTCAAGTGCAGAAGCTTCGGAGGACGAAAGAAGTCCGGCGCTGTCGACAAGCCTTGGTGTTTCTGCGCAGACGGCTGCCGTCATCAAAGCCATTAAAGCCGCCGCAAGGATAAGCATAACAAATCTTTTCATAATGCCCTCCTCAGAACAGCCAGAACAGCGACAGCAGCAGGAATGCACCCGCGCCGAACGCAGCCGTCAGCAAGGCAAGCCATTTGAAATAAGCGGCGTTGTCCACCGGCAGGTTTCCGACGAATTTGCCTGTCTGACCGTTCATAGCGAAGGTATACTTCTGACCGTTCCAGTCGGTGTTTAAAATCCAGACCGGCAAAAGCGCGTATTTCGCGCCGCCTGAGCTGAGCTTAACGCTCGAACCGACCGGCACAACAGAAGAATATCCCATAACGGTGCTTCTTAATTCCGCTTCTGCCGAGGCTTTTATTCTTTGATTTGCACGCTCGGAGCTTTGAGTTTTTGAAACATCGTACTTATCTGCGAGATATCCTGCCAAGTAGGCAGTCTGAAAATCGACCGCGGCGGAAAAGTCGTAGGGCTCTATCGATTCCATAAGGTCATCAGCCATTTTTGTGGAGCCATCCACCGGTATATGCTCGAAAGAAATGTTTCCGGCTCTGAAAACGGAATAGTGGCTGGTTTCGGTGTAGTTGTAGTTTCTGTCGCTCCACGTGCGGATACGTGTCGTTTTAAAGTTTGCGGCAGCTTCGGCGTCTGCGTCGAACAGCCAGAACGGGACGTATATCCCCCTTATCTCCTCGATATGGTTCTGATCCTTAAACACCTTTGGCAAAAGCCTTTTGCCGCTTAAATGCCTTTTAAGGCTTTCCACTGCCGCCTTTTTGTCCAGCTTAAAGGGTATAACATAGTCCGGCTTAAGCTCGCCCGAAAGGCTGCCGGTCATAACAACCGGATTGCCGCAGTAGGGACACTTTGAGGCGGCGGTGTTTTCATCCGCGATTATCTCGCCGCCACAGGAGTGACAAATATAGGTGCGAAGCGAGCTGTCCTCGCCGTCATCCCAGACTGTTTCCTGCGAATCATCCCATTCAAGGCTGTCGGCGTCCACATATTTAAGGGCTTCGTCCATCTCCTTTAAAGACTGAACCTCAAACTCGCTGTCGCAGTATGGGCATTTCAGCTTTTGAAGCTTGGAATCAAACTCGATAGCTCCGCCGCAGCAGGGACATTTATATTCTAATATTTCTGACATTATTGCTTGTCACTGTCGTCAAATCTGTCGCCGCATTCGGGACAGAATTTTGGGGGGTTGTGGGGATCTT
>USEH01000074.1 GCA_900553675.1 uncultured Ruminococcus sp.
TCTCACCCGAATATTGTAAAGATTTTCGATGTGGGACACGAAAACGCTTTGGAATATATAGTCATGGAGTATATCGACGGCATAACCCTTAAGGAGTATATCGAGCAGATAGGTCTTGTTCCGTGGAGAGAGTGCGTGCACTATACCATACAGATTTTAAGAGCCTTGCAGCTCGCCCACGACAGGGGAATAGTCCACCGCGATATAAAGCCCCAGAACGTTATGCGCCTTTCGGACGGCACCATTAAGGTGATGGATTTCGGAATAGCAAGATTTTCCCGCCAGAACCCCGGTATGCCCACCGAAAAGACGATGGGCTCAGTGCATTATGTCTCCCCCGAGCAGGCAAGAGGGGAGCATACCGACGAGCGCAGCGACATCTACTCTGTGGGCGTTATGATGTATGAGATGCTCACCGGCAGAAAGCCTTTTGACGGCGACACTCCGGTGTCCGTAGCTCTGAAGCATATGAACGAGGAGCCGGTTAAGCCTTCGCAGTTCGTTTCGAGTATGTACCCCGGTCTTGAGGAGATAATCCTGCGTGCGATGGAAAAGGATCCTTCAAAGAGGTATCAGTCCGCTTCGGGGATGATAATGGATATCGAAGCCTTTAAAAACGACCAGAGCGTGGTATTCGGCTATGCTGAGGAGCCTGTTAAAAAGCCGGAACGCTCCTCAAAGCTGCTTATGGTCGCAAAGAATAAGAAAGCTCAGCCGGACAAGCCTAAAAAGGTAGCTAAGAAAAAGCCGGAGCCGCCGGTGCAGGAAAATGTTGTCTTTGAGGATAGTGCAGATGATGAGGAAGACGAGGAGCCAAGGCATAACTATATCCTGCCGATACTTTCTGCAATGACGGTAACTGTCATGATTGTTGCTACGTTGTTTGTAGCAAAGGTCATTATAGGATATTTCAATAATGAACCATCTTCAACTAATGATTATACTTTGCCAAATCTTGTAGGAATGAACTATTACGATGCCAGAGCTGAATATCAAGATATTCAGCTTGTCGCAACAGAAGAATACAATTCTGAGAATCCCGTCGGAGTAATTATTGAGCAGAGTAAAGCAGAGGGAAGAACTGTAAAGAAAGGTAGTACTATAGAGGTAGTAGTCTCAAAGGGAACGAGAATGGTCACAATTCCCGACGTAGTTAATTTCCACTATAACTCGGCAAACGCCGCTCTTATCAGCGAGAATCTGAAATGCCTCAGAATAGAGGTCGAAAGTGACGATATCGCCGCGGGATATGTAGTAAAAACCGACCCCGTTGCTTACTCTACTATCGAAGAGGGTTCGACGGTTAAGGTTTATGTCAGCATAGGTCCTTCAACCGAGGATACGGTTGTTCCTTATGTAGTTGGCTACAGCGTTACCGAAGCGGAAGCAATGCTTACCGACGCTTTCCTTGTCACAAAAATCCAGTATACAGAATCAAGCGAGCCTGCGGATACAGTATTATCCCAGAATATCGCCGAGGGCGACATAGTTACAAGAAATACCATCGTTACCATATATGTTTCAGACGGAAAAGGCTTGGTTTCAGACCCGTTTGCCGATCCGTGGGGAGATATCAACCTTGACGACCCGACATGGCCGGACGACCCGAACGGAAACGGCAATCAGACAATCCCCGGAGTTCCGGACAATACCGTCACCGACCCCGACGACGGCAGAAATTATGTAACGGTAAAGGTAGATATCCCGTCGAACGTAACCAATTCTTATTCGCTCACATTCTATGATACACAAACCTCCGAAGCCGTAAGCGACAAGGTTGTATTCAGCGGTTCACTATACGGGGGATCGTATATAGAAGTAAAGGTATACGGCGAAAGCGGAACGATTACCGCTTCGGCAAGCCTGAAGAGTCCCAGAACGGGATTAAAGTCGGAGCTTGCACAGTATACCATAAACTTTGACGATGGAACCTACTATTGCTCACAGTATTCGCAGTATGTATTCACGATAGTTGATATGAATACAATGTACTGATAGAAGCGTATGGTTTTTGAAGGAACAATAATAAGCTCGCTCGGCGGCAGCTATAAGGTCGCCGCCGACGGCAGAGAAATAATATGCTCCGCAAGGGGAGTTTTCCGCGCGAAGGAAATAACCCCGCTCTGCGGCGACAGGGCGGTAATTTCGGAGGAAGGCTCCTCCGCGGTGATAACTGAGATACTGCCGCGAAAGAACGAAATAATCCGTCCGCCGCTGGCAAATCTTGATTGCATGGTCTTTGTGATATCCACCTGCGAGCCTGCGCCGAATATCCCGCTTTTGGATAAATTCTTAGCCGTGTGTGAGTTCAAGGGGATATCTCCGGTGATAGTGTTTACAAAGACGGATAAGCAGTCCGCAGACAGCTATGCGGATATCTATAAGAGCATATACCCCACCTTCTGCGTGGACAATTCAAGCGGCAGGGGCTGCGAAGATGTGAAAGCCGCGCTGAAAGGCAAATTTTCTGCGGTGACAGGAAATTCCGGTTCGGGAAAGTCATCCTTGCTCAACAACATCTGTCCTGAGCTTGGTTTAGAGACGGATGAAATCAGCCGGAAGCTTGGCAGAGGAAAGCACACCACGCGCAGGGTGGATATTTACAAGCTCGACTGCGGCGGTTACATAGCGGATACTCCCGGATTCTCGACATTTGAGACGCGCAAGTACGACATCATCATGAAGGACGAGCTTGCCGACTGCTTCCCCGAATTTGAAGGCTATCTGGGCAAGTGCCGCTTTATCGACTGCTCTCACACCAAGGAAAGCGGCTGTGCGGTGATAGAAGCCGTGGAATCGGGCAAGATAAGCCGCTCGCGGCACAAAAGCTATGTTGAAATGTATGCGGAGTCGGCAAAAATAAAGCCTTGGGATATTAAGCCCAAGAGCAAGCAATTTGGTACAAAACAGTCTTAGCAATTTTTCGTAACCGGAATATTATGTTATATAGGCTGATGATGGCAAAGCCGTCCGGCAGCCGTACATAATAGGAGGTGCGCGATGAAAATAGTAGTAGTTAAGCCAAATAAGGCAATACGCGGGTTACTGCGGCTTATATTCGGCATTAAAAAGGATAGTAGCTGTGAATAGTATTAAAAAAGAGGGAACGCAAATTTTGCGCTCCCTCGATTTTTTATCGCAATTTCTTATAAAAATAGCCCTATACTTATTTCATTTTTCTATAGAAATATAATAAGAACTCCCTCCGCCTATAATAGCGTTCGGAAGGTTCAGCCGGTATTTGCCCCCTCAAACGGCGTGCTTTTAGCGGCGCAGAATGTCCCTTCGGATATCCTGCTTCTTTTTGTTATATTCACATCCGTAATGGTAATCTTCTATAAGGACAGAGAAAACGGCATAGTAGCTCTTATTAAGCCCCTGCGCTACGGACGAACCCGCCTTGCTCTTGCAAAGACAGCGACAGTATTCTCGGTCTGCTTTGCCTGCGGAGCCGTATTCTTTATGATGAATCTCTGGATAGGCTCTATCCGCTACGGCTTGGGAGACTTGTCCCGCCCTGTACAGTCTCTTTCGGGATATCTTGGCTGTAATCTTCCCATATCCGTCCGAGAGCTTTTGTGCCTTATATTTGCATACAAAATCCTTGCAATATTCATCTGCGCACTTATCTCGCAAAGCCTTTTTATCCGCCTTAAAAACGTAACAGCGTATCTGACACTTCTTTTGGCAGGAGGAATAGAAACGGCACTCTATCTTTTAATCAGCGAGACATCATATCTTTCCCCGATAAAGCAGATAAACCTTGCGGCGTTCGTAAATTCCTCCCACCTGTTCAAGACATATTCTAATATTAACCTTTTCGGATATCCCATAAATCTTATATGGACAACAACTATTTTTGTTGTCGTACTTATAGCCGTACTTGTATTTCTCACGGTACGTCTCTACAAGAACATATCCATCTCCGAGATAAAAAAGACCCGCCGCAGATTAATAAAGACCAAGCCTCCCAAAAAAGCGTTTTCATACACGCTTTACAAGGACTTGATTATGCACAAGGGTCTTTTGATACTTATTGCTGCGCTTGCTTTTCAGATATATTCGGCGTTTAACTATGTCCGACCATACCAGTCGGATGACAGTATGTATAACGCTTATGCCTCACAAGCCTACAGTCTCAACTCCGCTCAGGAGGTCTATGACTATATGAAGTCCACCGCGCAGGAGATTAACGCCGAGCTTAAAGGAAGCATGAGCGGAGGTTACAGCTCAAACGACATCTGGGCAAAGAGAAGTGCTTTTGAGAGGCTTACAAGGCAATACAACAACGCAATGAAAATATCCGGCGGAAAGAATCTCCCGAAATATATGTATTACACCACCGGCTGGGACAATCTTTTCGGCGTAAACGGCTTTAAGACGGATTACAAGCTTGGGCTTATAGCTATCTTGGGAATCTGCTTTGCAGTCTCTCCGCTGATTGCATACGACAACCGGGCAAGAATAGGCTTTTTGCTCTACGCAACCAAGTCAGGCAGAAGGACATATTTTGTACACAACGCCGTTATGGCTGCGATATTCGCAACCGTTGTTTCGCTTGCGGTATACATCCCTCACTATGTTCAGATGCTGTTGACATACGGTACTCAGGGAATCTTAGACCCGATTTCGGGAATAGTAAGCTACTCCAAGCTCGGCGGGCTTCCGGTACTGGGATATCTGATATTGCTGACAGCGGACAGAATTATCTCGCTGATACTGTTTTCTGAGCTGGTGCTGGTTATCTCGTATAAGTCCAAGAGTCCTACTACTGCTACTGTAGCCACGCTTGCGGCGTTTGCTTTGCCGATTGTTATTTATCTTGCTGGGGCAAGCTTTATGCAGTGGATGTGTTGGGGGGTTAGTGGGAATAGGGAGATATTGCGGCACCTGAGCGGAATGTAAAGCCGGGAAGATATCCAATAAAACAACAACCTAACCATTGAAAGGAGAATGAAAAATGAAAAAACTTGCGGCAATATTGGTGCTCTTTTGCGTTCTGATGTGCTCCTGCGGGAGTACTCTCAAGGACGATTCTACAGTAACATCACCGGACACACCGAACGCCCCGGAAACAGTGATTGAAAATGATGCAGAGCAACCGGAAGACGTGCGTCTGAGCAATTTGTTCACCAATCTGAACCTGAACGGAGAGTTTTATATCGATTATGTTCAGTCTCCAATCTATAACGGAGACAGGCTGAATTTTATCGATTTTGACACCATGCAGACGACGGTTGTCTGTCCCAAACCAAATTGTTCTCATGAAGACCCAGAGGTTTGCTCGGCATTCGGAATGTCCCACCATCCGACGGCATATGATGGAAAGATTTTCTTCTTTGAAACCTTGTACGGCGATATCGATGAAAACGGCGAAGCAACTCAAAGCACGGCAATCTGGCAGGCTCAAAATGACGGAACCGGCAGGGTAAAGCTTTGCACCGTCAACTATTCCTTCAGCGATGGCGAAACCGCGGCAATCACGGGAAGCAAAATCTATTTTATCGGCAGCAGCCGTTCAAATATATCCGCTATTACAGAAAGCGACAATTGTCATATCTGCGTCTTTGATTTTGCAAAGAACGAATTTAAGGACTATGGCGAGCTTTGCAAGGGTTGGAATGCTAATGCCAGCATTCTGGGCGGGTACAACGGCGGACTGTACATATCCGCAAGCTATATGACCGAAAAATTTGAGAACAAGGTTGATTACTCCGTTTCCGAGGAAGACTGGGAAAAACAGAGGGAGCTTATAAACCGAGAAAATGAGGAGCGAGAAAAGCTCACCGTCAGAAGCGTATTCCGGCTTGATTTGAACAGCGGCATGATTGAAGATAAGGGCGTTTACGATATAGACAATTCATTGTTTGCGAGCGGAGGGTTCTGCTCCTACACCGATATAGAAACCGGCGAGCATATTTTATATGACAGTGAGGGCAGATTTTCAAAAATCGATTGTGAGCTTTCCGGAAACGCTGTCAACGGAATTGTTTTCAGAATGGACACGCTTACTGCATTTGAGCTTTCGGATAAGCGTGTAATGAAACTCAACGCGTCTAATATAGGTCATACGGATATTATACTGGCGTTCAGAAACGGAAATTACATTGTAAAGGATATTATTAACAAAAGCTACAGAACCGTTTCTGAGAACGAGATGTTTGAGAAGTAGAATCTTGGCAAGCAATGTCTCGCGGTACCCACTTAGACAAGAAAAAACCCGCCGCAGAATCCTCAAAACAGCGATTCTGCGGCGGGTTATTGTGCAATTATTTACCCTGATGCCGAATTACTCAGCAGCGGTGGTAACAGCAGTGATGTGCGGGTTAACGCCTTCGTACCAGTAAAGGAAGCCTTCCATATCGATCTTGTCGCCGATCTTGAGGTTCTTAACTGCGGTGTAAACATCAGTGGTGTTGTCGCAGAGATAAGACTCAACGGTGAAGGTGTAGGTGTTGCCGTTGATGGAAACGTTGAAGTAAAGGTCGTCGCCGTCCTGACCGGAGCCGTCCCACTTGTAGAGGTAAGCAACGTCGTTGCCGTCAGCGTCCTTGCCGGCAGCTTCAACGGTCATGCCCTTGAAGGAAACGAACTCGTTCTGATGGTCGATAAGCTCGTCGGTTCCTAAAAGTGCGGTAACATCGGTAGCTTCGGCAACAAAGGTGTCGCCCTCGATGATCTCATAGGTGGCATCGGTGATCTCAACCTCGCCGGACCACTCTGACTTGTAGCCGGTAACCTTGATCTTTGTGCCGGGAACAAGCTTTGCATACTCTTCTTCGGTGCAGGGAAGCTCGTAGATGAAGTA
This sequence comes from uncultured Ruminococcus sp., assembly GCA_900553675.1. GTDB lineage: Bacteria > Bacillota > Clostridia > Oscillospirales > Ruminococcaceae > Faeciplasma. Next base: position 6,809 of record USEH01000074.1, read on the forward strand.
AGCTCCGTCCTGAGCCTGAGTGTAAAGGGTTGCCTTGTTTTCCCACCAAGACTGCTTAGCCTGAACATAGGTCTCAACAACTACCTGAGAATCGATAGCTGCTGCAACATAGTCGGCATGGGTCATAACGCCGGTGTTTGTTTCGTCAACAACAGGCTCGTCGGTGCTGTCGTCGGCAGCGTCATCGCCCTGTACGGGATCAACGGCGTTGTTATCTGGATTGTTGGTATTAGCGCCGTCCTTTTCGCCGCAGGCAACAAACATTGTCAGCGCAAGGCACAAAGCCAGCATTAATGCAAGTATCTTTTTCATTTTTGATTATCTCCTTTTTAATTTTTGGAAGACTTTTCGTCCACCAAATTGAAAATATTATAGCATAAACAAATCGATACATCAAGCATTTTTCCGATTTTTATTAAATATCATTAATTTTTTCGTTTTTTAAGCCTTTCGATTATGACATATGCAAGAATAATTATCCACGCTGCGCCGAGGCACACAAGCAGCCATACCGACATCGCAGGCAAAGGACCTAAATCATTCTTGCCGGAATTGAGCACTCCACCCTGATTTAAGCGATACAGCGAGGTTACATCTGCGAAAAGCTCCTCCATATATTCTTCGTCGACCGTTTCGCCGCGCCTTATCGATTTGGTGACGTTTTCTATCAGCTGTCCCGCAGCGTCGCGCAGGGAAGCCGAGCCATTGAATACCGGAGTTACAAAGGTTTTGTCAACGTTTTCAATAAGGAGCTTTGAAGCCTTTATTTTGATGTCATAGTGAAGCGAATCGTCCGCTCCTTCGGCTTCAATATACTGTCTGTACTCGTCCGACTCCTGCGCCTTGGAGGTTACGGGGACATATCCCTCAGTCTGGGCATAGGCAGTCTGAACTTCGTTTGTAAGAAGATACTGGCAGAACAGCCATGAGGCTAAAACCTCCTGCGAATCGGGCTTGTTGAATATGCAGATGGAAGGTCCCTGAGATATCATCTGAGGGTTATCGGGGTCGACCTGCGGAATCATCCGCACTGCAGTTTCAAACTCGACAAACTTGTCCTCGGCGATATCCGAAAGGGGAGCGTGCGAACCCATCCATGTGGCTCCGGCGGTGGAGTCTATTGCAAAAACACACTGTCCGGCGTTCAGAAAGTTTGCGGGATAGCTCGAAATCTTAAAGGTGGAAAATGCACCCTTCTCAACGTGAGAAGCTATGGTGTACAAAAAGTCCCTTGTGGTGTCGTTGAATATGCCAATCTCGCCAAAGCTGCTCGAATACTTTGCGCCGCTCTGCTTAAGGTACTGTATCATCATGTTGTCGGTGGACTTGTAGATAAACGGTATCATTACCTTCTGACCGTTTAATAGATATGTGCCGCTTGAATCCTTTTTTGCAGCAGCGTCGGCGACCTCCCACATAAAGTCCCATGTGACAATATCGGGAATCTCGTAGCCCAGCTTTTCAACGTATGTCTTGTTGATGTAAAGTGCCTCGGTCGAGCGCATGAAGGGGACGGCGTAGTGCGTTCCGCTTAAAATACACTCGTTTAAAAAGCTCTCGATTATTTCAGACTGCTTCGGCGAATCGAATTTCACCTCAGAGCCGCCTAATCCGTACTTCTCATCCGCAAACAGCGAATCCAGCGGAACAACCGTGTTTTCACCGGTCAGATAGGTTGCGATGTGATCGGGGTAGGTTATGCAAACGTTCGGGGTGGTTCCGGTTGCGATGTTTGTTATAACGTCGTTGTAAATCCTGCCGTAATCGGTGTAAAGCCGCAAATTTATATTTATGTTGGGATATAGCTTTTCAAAATCCGCGATAGACTTTTCGTAAATGGCAGTCTGGGTCTTGTTGGTGTCGTTTTTTGCCCAGAATGTAAGCTCGTAATCGCGTGATTCGTCAAATTCCGCGGGGATATTGAAAGCCTCGGTCTTTCGCGAGCCGTGACAGCCTGTAAAGGTAAAACAGCTTACAGCAATAACAGCCGCGCAGAGGATAGAAAAAGTTCTTTTCATCCCTTTGTTCCCCCTCTCGAAACGCCTTCCATTATCTTATTTCTGAAAATAAGGAAGATGATTATAAGCGGGATGGATATAACCACAACCGCCGCCATCATAGCGGGGATGTTCTCTCTTCCGAAGCCGTTTTCGCGGATCTCCTGTATGCCGTTTGAAACAAGATAGTAATTCGGATCGTCGGTGATAAGCCTTGGCCAGACGTATGAGTTCCAGCACTCTATAACCTTAAGAATCGTGACCGTTATGACCGTAGGGCGGCAAATTGGAATCATAATCCGGCAGAGATACTTGAAATCTGAGGTGCCGTCAACCTTGGCGGCGTAATACAGCTCATCAGGTACCTGCGCGAAATTCTCTTTTAACAGGTAGATGTAGAACACCGAGGTAACGGAGGGAAGTATAAGTCCTGCAAAGGTGTTTCGCATGTCAAGATTTGTGATAGTCGTAAAGTTTGTGATTACAACCAGCTCGCTGGGAATCATCATCAAGGCTAAAAACAGCGAGAACACAAGATTCTTTCCCGGGAAATTCATCCGCGCAAAGGCGTATGCCGCAAGTATTGTCACAACAAGCATGATTGCGGTGGTTATCACGGTGAAAATCAGCGTGTTAAGAAAGTACTTTGCAAGCGGAACAGCTGTAAAAGCGTCGATATAGTTCTGAATAGTGGGGGACAGGGTGAAAAATTTGGGGATATATTCCGAGTTGTAGGAGCTGTAGCTCTTAAAGGATGTAAGTATCATCCAGTAAAACGGGAACAGCACCATTACCGCCCACAGAGCAAGCATAATGTATATAAAGATATTAAATGCGGTGCGCCTGCGCTTTGCAGACTTTTCCAATGCTTCAATGCTTTTTGACATACTTTTCGCCCCCGATCAATAGTAAACGTGCTTTTTGCTGACAAGCAGATTGATAACCGTGATTGTCAGCACGATTGCAAACAGCACAATAGCCGCCGCCGAAGCATATGAGGGATATCCGCCGCTGTTGCCGTACAGCATATCGTAGATGTAGCCCACTATCGTGTTCATTTCGGAGGCGTTGAGGTCGGTTCCGAACAGCGCAACGGCGTCGCTGTAGGCTTTGAACGCACCTATAAAGCCTGTTATAACAAGGTAGAATATCATGG
>USEH01000075.1 GCA_900553675.1 uncultured Ruminococcus sp.
ACGTGATCGATTTTGTTTCCATGCTGCATGGGATGAGCGCAAAGGAAGCCGCCCTCATGCTGGTGCGGGATTTCTCCATCCCCTGCGGGGACGGAACGGACGCACCACGCCGGTCTGCCGTGAAGAAGCTGCGGCAAGAAGCCGAGGAACAGAAATACAGGCGCATGGAGCGGCATTGCTTTCAGGTGCTTGCAGACTATTATCACCTGCTGCGCCGGGGGAGGGAGGAACACGCCCCCTGCCAGCCAGATGAGGCGTGGCATCCTCTGTTTGTGGAAGCCCTGCAAAGGATGGACTATATCGAATACCTGCTGGACGGGCTTTTGTCCGATGACCTGCGGGAACGGGCTGCCATCGTCACAGAGTACGGAAAGGAAGTGAGAGCGATTGAGCAAAGAATTTCAGGACTTGCCGCCGCAGGTTCGGGAGGCCGTGAGGAACGCGCCGGACAGCGCCGCGCCGATGCGGAGCGTTGAGGAAGTGAAGGCGATGCTGGACACCACCGAAAAAGGCGGCGTCCGCAACAGCATAAGGAACTGCCTGACCGTATTCCAGTATGACACCCTGCTTGCCGGGGCGCTGGCATACAACCTTTTGACCGACCGGACAGACCTTGTAAAGCCCATCGGCTGTCAGCGTCCACCCGGAACGTCCATGACCGACACGGATATGAAATATATCCGGCTGTATCTGGAAAAGACCTACGGCCTGACAAGCGAGAAAAAGATAGCGGACGCCGCCGACCTTGCGGCAGACGCCAACGAGCCAAACTCGGCATGGTGGTTCTATAAATGGTATGCCGAAATGAACGGTAAGCTTTTAAGCACCTCCAAGGAGAATACAACGGCAGTCGGGCTCAGCGGAATAGCGTCAATAGACAGCGAAAAAGCAACTGCGAGCGTGCTTTTCGGAGGAGCCGACGGCAGGTCAACTATAGTATTGAAGGACTTGGCAAAGGCAGACGGCTTTAAAGATGTGAAAAAGGTCAACGTTAAGCTTCAGGCGGCGCATTTCAAGGGCTTTTTGGGCGCGGCAGAGCCGGAAACTCTGATGGAGGGAGTATTCGAGCTTGACGGAGAGCATCTTGTTATAGATATTGACGACATGATATCCTCATCCGGCTACAGCATGGTTGTAACTCCTGCCGAGGATGACGCCGAAGCTGTTGCTTTAAAATCAGGATATTCAAAGCTTTACGAAGCGGAAAAAGCCGAGCTTTCAGGTCGGGCGGGCGTTAACGGAAGCGGCGGATATTATGCTTCGGGAAGAGCCTTTGTTTCCGGATTCTCAAAGGAATCCGGCGTAAGCTTTAAGATAAACGTCCCCGCTGACGGCAATTATAAGCTTGAGCTTGTCTATGGAAACGGAACCGGCACAGACCGCGGAAACGAGGACAAGCACAGTCCGCAAAACGTTTTTGCAACGCTTTCTATCGATTCCGAAGAGAAAACTATAGTTTTAGAGAATACAATGCTTCGCGAATGGTCGGATATTTATACCGAGCTTTGCGACCTGACGGCGGGCGAGCACACTGTTAAGCTTACGGGAATTTCAGACTCGACCGACAACAATATCATGCTCGATGCGCTTTATGTCACATACAACGGCGCGTATTTGCAGGAGCCTCCTAGATTTAGTAAGCTGTTTGAAGCGGAGGACGCCATGTTTAATCAGCTTGCGTCTGTAAAGAAAACGGCGGTCAAGGTTGAATCGGATGTTAATGGCTTTACCGGAAGAGGATATATAACCGGTCTTGACACAAATCCCGTTTCCGACGGCGGAGGAATCCGCTTTGCGGTCAATGTTTATGAGAGCGGCTTATATAGGATCGATTTGAGATATATAGCGCAATCCGCGGCAAAGGCAGAAATATATGTCGGCAATACCGCGCGAACCTTTGACGGCTTTAAAACCGAAATCAGCCTTGAAAAGTCGGATTTTTGGAGCGAAGCCTCCCATGCGGTTTATCTTCAGAAGGGAATGAACATTGTTGATATAGATTCATCCGGCAGCATTATGCTTGACAGCGTCAGAATCAGCGAACTGCCGGACAGCACCGGATATATGACAACTATAAACGCAAAAGACACAATTCCCGATGGTGCCGAGCTCAGCGACGTGTCATATTATGTCTGGAAGGTAAAGGCGGACGAAAACGGAGAGCCGGAGCTTTACAAGGAATACAGAAGCACCGACAAGATAGGTGTCACCGGTGTTCCCGAGGGCGTAGAGTATGTTGTCGGCAGAAGCCTGTCGGGCAGCGCTGATGCCGCAAATGATGTAAACAGGTATCTCGAATTTGAATATACAGCCCCGGAATCGGGCGTATACGCATTGAGAATATTCCATTCAAACGACGAAATCTTCGGTACGCACGGCTACAACACCAAAATTATTGACAAATACCTTTCGGTTCAGGTAAACGGCGGCGAGGCAAAGAGGTATTTCTTTATCAATTCCCTTTCTAAGGATACCTTTAAAGAGAAAACGGTTTATATCACCCTTGAAAAAGGCGTAAACAAAATCAAGCTTTTCAACGACGACAGCTGGTCGGTTTTAAAGGGCTTAGACAATAATTACGCCGAGCAGGCAGGTCTGAAAAAGAGCATTATAGGCGACTCGGAGCAGGGATATTATATGGATAAGCCGGGCGACATCCCCATAACCAACTCTATGCCGAATATATTAAAATTTGTAATAGCTCCGGCTCAGGCTGACGTTGATTATTCGCACACCGAGCACAATGTGTCAGTAAAATACAGCGATGGAGGAACAGCCTTTGCGGATAAAAACAGCGTTGAAGACAACGGAAGCGTTACATTCACCGTCATAGCGGAGCGGGAAATCAAATCAGCCGCTTTCAACGGTGAAAAGATATCTCTGTCTGCGAAAAACAGCGGAGTTTACACCTTTACTGCCAATAATGTTAATTCAGACAGCGAATTTATCGTCGAATTTGAAAGAAACGAGACGGAAGCCGAAAACAGCGATCCTCTTATCTCAAACAACAGCTTTGGAGCAGGAAATGCCGACGGATGGAGAATCGAGACAAAAGGAAAAGCAAGCGTTGAATCAGCCTATTTTGACAGATACAGCAATAAAAACTATCTTAAAATAGCCTGCAAGGGCAGCACATCGGTTGCAAACACCGTCACCGTTGACGAGAGCGGAGTGTATCTGCTCAGCTTTGCAATGAAAAACAAGGGCTACAGCTCTTCCGAAATGAAAAAATGTGACAGCATAGAGCTTGTCGCAAGTGTTGACGGAAAGAAAAATGCGCAGATATTTGTTCTTCCCAGCGAGGAATATGGCATTGTTTCCTGCCTTATAAACATTCCCAAGGATGGAGCCGTGCTTGATTTTGCTTTGAACATTAAAGCTAAAGGCGGCTTTGAAGCTTATCTCGACGATTTTACTCTGACAAAGCGGGATATTGTTAGGGACACCGTTATATATCTTGTTGACTGCGGAGATCACAATCCCAGAACACGCCCGACCGGCGGTCGTCTTGGCGGAAACAATTCTGTAACGGATATGCTGTTCGGTGAGGATCCCAAAACGGGCAAGCAGTGGGGAGCGGTTGATTATTCAGACCCCGACGGAAGCAAGCTTAACTATTCCGGCGACTCCGAGGGCGCATTTACAAAGTGGACACGCCCATATATCGGAAACGGCACCGAGGACACAAAGGACACCAATGCAACCTTCAGATATGCAGACGGTCAGGACGGCTCGGATGAAATTCTGAAAGAGATAGGCGAAATTTATGTCGACTACAAGTTCGAGCTTGAGCCAGATGAACTGTATGATGTTGAGGTATCCCTGCGTGGTCAGCAGACGGATAAATTCCTTTTCAAGAGCCGCTTCGCTCTGAAAGCTGTCAGAGCGTGAGCTTTCCGACGTATATTCAGCTACAACGGTGCTTTCATTGCTTGCCGCAATGATGTTGTATGTGCTCATAATTTCACGACTCCTTTCATTAAGAATCTAAGATTTCTTCTATCATTGGCTCAACACCGATATTCTTGATGTCCTCAATCAAATGTTGGGCGCTAAATCGGCGAACATCTTGAGCTACGAAACGCAAAATGTTTGCCGCAGTTTCATTTACCACATAAGGGAAACCGCTACGGAGAACCAAATAGGCAAAGGAAGCAAATGGGTCATAGGCAACGAAAGTTCTTCCGCAAACTTCTTGATATGATTTATCTACGCTCTGGATGACATACAATGCGTGTTCCTCGCTTGTTTTCATAAAAGCTAACAGCACGTCAACAAATCCTTTTTTCTCATGGAGAATAGCCGTAGAAATTTTTTCTGCGCTCAAATCATAGATGTAGCTTTCAACTTCGTCATCGAAAACTTTTCTTGTGATTTTTTCGTCTATCCGTGTTTGGTTTTCTGCTTGTTGCTTATAGGAGACTGCTTTCTCGAAAAAGATGGATAACTGTCCCGCATCAGCATAACGATATGCCGCATCTGAATTTGTGGCTTTTTCTGCAATGCTTCTGTAGATGTGGTGTGAATTTCTGGGGTCGCCTGTCATGATAAAGTTTATAACACGACCGAGCGAATACACGTCACTACGTTTATCACCATCTTTGAGCATCATAAACTGTTCCGGTGCACAGTAGTAAAACTGTCCTACCGCATTGGTGTGCATTGTTTGGTGAGAGGTAAAGACATTCAAGTCTTTTCCCAATCCGAAATCTGCGATTTTGATCATTCCGGAAATAATGAAAATGTTGTTTGCACTAATATCCCTGTGGATAATGTCACGTTTATGTACTTCCGTCATGATATGAAGAATTTGGCGAATACAATTCAGCTTTATATCATCCGACAAATCAAATGATTTAACATACTTGTCCAACGTCGTTTCCGCATACTCCATTGTATAGGAGCTGCTTCCTTCATCGAATGTATAAACTTGAATGATTCCGAACGCATCTTGCAGGGATTTGGTGATGTTGTATTCTCTTTTGAAACGACTTCTGATGCCTGTATCTGTCAAATAATCGTCTTTCAGCTTCTTCACTACTAATCCCGTAGATTTTTGCCGATAAACGTTTGCAAAGCCGCCATTTCCGATTGGTTCTAAATCGTCATTTTCTTTGACAAGATGATAACGCCCATTGCTACGGGTTATTTTGCATAAATCTCTATGGATGATACGATTGAACTCAGCGTATATAGTTTCAATCTTTTCGGCAGCCTCTACTTCTGATAGCGATTGTTCTTGCATTAAGTAACTTTTGCCCAGAACAATGTTGAAAAACCTGTCTATTTGGCGGCTGTTGATCAGATCTACAAGTTTATCGTGAACATACGCCCATCTTGACGGGAATCCGGAACGATAGACATCTTTAGTACCGAAATTAGCATTAAAGAACTCTACCAGTTTATACCCTTGTTTATAAGTGTAAAAGCCCGCAGTATCACCACAGAAAATATTTGATATTTCTTTTAATGAATCTGAACTGAGCATAGTGTATCCTTTCTATTTTGCAGGTTCAAATGTTAGCAGCTTGTCCCGATAATACTCATACTGCTTTTGCCTTGCTTCAATTTCTGCGGGGAGACCAGCCGAAATGTCATTACAGAGAGTATCGAAGCGATCAAGAATAGCAACAATGCGTTTTTGTTCTTCGATTGACGGAAGTGGAATTGTCATGTTTCCTAAAGAGCTCAACCCTATTGTTCTCTGCGCTGCACCTTTTGCGGCTTTGTCGGCTTGTTTATAAAATTCTGTGCTTTGCATGATATGGTACATGTAGCGAGGAACTATCATTTGTTGATTTGGACGAAGAATCGCTATATGGCGCTGGAATACAAATTCAGTCTTACTGGATATGTGTACAGGTATTCCAAACGAGCCGACAACAGTGTACAAAATATCATCTCGTTTTGCTTTTCTTTTGTCCGCTATCTTATCATAGTAATCACGAGGAACGTACATAACATTGCTGAAGTCTATTTGTTTGGTTTCGGTAATGTTTGAGATGGTAATAAACGGAACACCACTGTCAGCTTTAGGTGGGGGCATATGGTCGCCATCAGCAATTGAAAGACAGACATCTTTCAGTGTATAAGATGGTGCATTGTTGTCAAGTTTTAGCAAAGTATCTCTATAATGCGCATACTGTTGTTTCCTTGCTGTAAGCTCTGCTGTAAGCTCTGCTGTAAGCTCTGTAAAAGCATCAAGAATACGAACAATTTCTTCTTGTACAGGTAACGGGGGAATAGGAATTGTTATCTTCGCCATAACATTGCTCATTAACTTGGGGTTTCCCATACCGCTGTTGACATGATTGGGAGCTTCGGCATTGAGTGTATAGTATAAATATTTCGTAAGCAAGCCGTCATTCTTGATTTTCAATAAACCGCATACGTTCGTAACGCTAAACTTTCCATTGCGATAGAACACGGTTCCGGCATTAGCACCATCGGTAGTCCACGACAGATATTCACCATCAAAATCAAACGTGGCAATTCTACCAAGTTCACCATTATTCTCCGTTTGGGAAGAATATACTGGGTATTCACCTTTATTCTCGCTTATATAATCTTTTGACATGACTCTGCCACGGCAAATATCGCAAATGTCACCTATCGACTTGCGCTCCACTCCGTTCGTGCAAAGTTCCTCTATAAGTTGTTCAAGTTTCGTCATATTACGACCTCGTTTGTGCTAACAGGTTCAAAATATGTGAAGAATAACTGCTTTTGCAAATTATCCACCTGTTTGCTTTATCACATAATTGTTTGTTAATATTTTCTATCCATTCGCTTTGAGCTTGAATAAAACCTCCGAACTCGCTTTTGCTGGCTTCTTCAAATAAGCAACAGCAAATAGCAATTCGAGGAGCCACGGGAAAAATATATTTTGCATCGGAGAAAGAATCTATAAGCACCGGCATATCAGACAGAACATACGGATTGTCGTATGGCGCTATCAAAACGTAAATTGCACATTCGCTGAGTATAAATGATGCAGTATATTCCAACAGACTTTGTCCTTTCAGCTGTTCCTTAGCTTCCTCACTTAACTCCAACCCATTTTCTTTTAAGTATTCAAAGCCACTTTCTCTTGATAAAAGCATCATGCGGTAGGTGGCTTTATCGTATATCTCTTTGTCTGCATCACTTGTAAATCGTCCTTTTGGGTTGCTGTTTATTATTTCTCGCACCATAGGAAGCCGTACCAACTGCAACGCTATAAAAAGTGCAAACGCAGCTTCTTCATCCGGCGACAATGTCTGTCTATTGGATAATTCACTATCTACTGCCTGCAATACATTTGCGATATGCCCCTCAATTTGAGCGAACTTATTTTCTATTACGTTTCTGTCAAAATAAGAACCATCCAAATTTTTGGTCTCATACATATCATTCTCAAATAGTATGGCGGTCGCTTTTGATGTAATCGCTCTTATTGGAGAAGATTGCTTGTCGATAATGCAAAGCAAACCCTTCTCGTCTGCAAAGTTCCGCATGATAAACTGTGGCACATAGTGTTGCTTAATTACAGGCAAAATTTTCGTCTCCTTTATGATTCAATCTCTGCGATTATCTTGTCGATCTCCTCCCGGAGAACCTGTTCACGGGCAACGATTTCCGCTATCTCTGCATTGAGCTTCACAATGTCGATTTTCTCTCTGGTATCCTCCGCTTCAACGTAGGTGGATACAGAAAGATTGTAGTCGTTTTCTGCGATTTCCTCATAGCTTGCCAGATGGGAGAAGTGTGCTTCCTCTGCACGAGCGGCAAAGGTCTCCACGATTTTATCCATGTTCGCCTGTGTCAGCTTATTGTTGTTCGTAACCTTAATGCACTCGTTAGACGCATCAATAAACAGGGTCTTGTTGTCGGACTTGCCTTTCTTCAAAACCATAATGCAGGTTGCAATGGAAGTACCGAAGAACAGATTGCTTGGCAACTGGATGATGCAGTCGATAAAGTTGTTGTCGATCAGATACTTTCTGATTTTCTGCTCTGCGCCGCCACGGTACATAATACCGGGGAAGCAGACGATAGCCGCCGTACCGCCTGTTGCAAGCCAAGAAAGAGAGTGCATGATAAACGCAAGGTCAGCCTTGGACTTCGGCGCAAGAACACCCGCAGGAGAAAAACGAGGGTCGTTAATCAGCAGAGGATTATCGTCGCCAGCCCACTTGATCGAGTAGGGAGGATTGGAAACGATCAGCTCAAACGGCTCGTCATCCCAATGCTGCGGTGCGGTCAAGGTGTCCTCGCAGGCAATATCGAACTTGTCAAAGCCCACGTCGTGCAAGAACATATTGATGCGGCAAAGGTTGTAAGTCGTGATATTGATTTCCTGTCCGTAAAAGCCGTTTCTGACGGCATCCTTACCGAGAATCTTTTCTGCCTTCAAAAGCAGAGAACCCGAACCGCACGCAGGGTCATAGACCTTGTTGATCTCGGTCTTGCCAACCGTGCCAAGTCTGGTAAGTAATTCAGAAACGTCAGCAGGGGTAAAGAACTCGCCGCCGGATTTGCCTGCTCCCGATGCGTACATGGTCATCAGATATTCGTAGGCATCGCCAAAAGCATCAATATCGTGGTCTTTCACGTCGCCAAGATTCATGTTGGCTACGCCGTGCAAGAGCTTTGCAAGGCGTTCGTTTCTCTTTGCCACGGTAGAGCCGAGCTTGTTGCTGTTTACGTCAAAATCGGCAAACAAGCCGTCAAAGCTGCTTTCAGACACAGATCCCTTTGCGGATGCTTCGATATGGTTGAACACACGCTCCAAGGTCTCATTCAAATTTTCGTCATTATCGGCTCTGCTGTTGACGTTGTAGAACAGTTCGGACGGAGGAATGAAAAAGCCCTTTTCTTCAACCAAGCCCTCACGAGCTTCTTCTGCATCGGCATCGGACATCTTTGCATAATCAAAGTCTGTATTGCCGGCTTCCTGTTCACCGGCGTTGATATAGTTAGTTAGATTTTCGGAGATATATCTGTAAAACATTGTGCCGAGGACGTAATTCTTGAAATCCCATCCGTCCACAGCGCCACGAAGCTCGTCTGCAATCGCCCAAATCGCACGGTGCAGCTCATCACGTTCTTGTTCTTTCTTTGTATCAATCATGGCGTTTCTGCTCCTTTTCATCGGGTATAAATTCCAGAATATCGTCCACGCCACAATCGAGGGCATAACAGATTTTTTCGATGCTGTCCAATGCCACATAATTGTCTCGCTTCAATCTGGTGATAATATTTGCGCTAAAGCCGCCCTTTTCAATCAGCTCGGCGTTGGTCATGCCTTTATCAATCATAAGGTGGAATAATCTTTTATAGCTAACTGCCATAATCACAACCTCCTTTTCGCTCTAAATGTTATTATATCACAGAAACGTGAATTTTTCAAGATATATGGAAGAATTGGCGCAGAAAGTTCGACAAAAGCCAAAAAGGAACCTATGCGTTTGAGCATAAGTTCCTCTTTGGGGCTATTCAATTATTCTTCCATGACTTCCAACATCATTCTTGCGCCAAGCTTAAAGCTGTTCTGGAACAGCAAGCAGTCGGTCATTGTTTGGAACTCTCTTACACAATCTGTATATCGGGAGAACAATTCTTTCTGTTCATCCGTCATGCTTGCCAGAAGTTTTTCTTCGTTTTTGCAGATCAGCTCCAACAGTTTCTTGTATTCCTTGCAAGAGGACGTATCATACTCCGTTGGCTCGATATTGCCGTACCAAAATTCTTCAAGCAATTTCATACCGACCCCTCCTCGTAGATCATTTCTCGCAGAACAATTTCCTCAGCTCGGTTGCGGATGCTGTTCATGGCTCCCACCCATGCCATCTGGTCGTGCTGCTTCATGCACTCTGTCACGCCCTCAGTGGC
>USEH01000076.1 GCA_900553675.1 uncultured Ruminococcus sp.
AGCAGCGCCGTCTGCGGCAGTCTCGTCAGCTCCGTCAGAAGCTTCGCCGCCGCCAAGACCGGAAACCGTGAAGGTTACTTTAAGGGTGGTGCCAATGGAGAAAGCATAGCCCTTTAAAACCGTGTCCTTGGTTTCGCCGTATTCGTTGCGGATTTCGATTCTGTAGTTATCGTTGTCAACTTCTATGTCTCCGTAGAGAACGGCGTCGGCGTTGAATTCAACAGCCTTGCCATCGACTTCGATGCTGTCAAGAACAGCAGAAACATCAGGATGGTCTGCAAGAATATCGACGATATCGATGCAGAATACAAGCGCGTCGGAAGAGCCGGCAAGCTGATCGGTCTCGATGGTGTAGGTGCCGTCGCCGGTAATGGTCACGGAGTTGTGATCAGCGGCTTCCATAGCGGATGGATACCAGCTTGAAGTGGCGAACATGATGAACGCAGTGTACTCATCAGCAGCAAATGCAGGAACTGCCAGAGCCATAACCATAGTCAAAGCGAGAATAATTGATACTATTTTTTTCATTTTAGTTGCCTCCGTTTTATTTATGTATTTATTTTGATAAAAGCAGATAATATCGGCTGATTGCCACTCATCCGCTTGTTACCCTTAATTAATAAAGTGTGACATATCTTCTATTATAGCGCGCCGCAGCGTAACGCTTTAATTTTTTGAGATACTCTTATCGCGCGAAGCACACGCATTACTGAGCTTTGCTAATTTCAAAGCACACTTGAATCATCTGATTATCTCATCGCCGACTCTAAAGTAATCTACATCGACATAGCCGCCCGCCTGCTCAGTCGCATAGTTGAATATTGCGTAGCGATATCCCATAAAATGCAGACCGTAGTAATTCATTTGCAGCGTGTCGCCGATTTTAGTCCAGCTTTCGCCGTCGAGACTGTAATAGAAGTATGCCTTGTCCGCCGCATTGTTGTAATCGCAGTCGACCCGCAGGAACACCTCGTTTCCGGCAAGCTCTGTGCGCTCCTTCTCAAATTCCTTTTCAACGCTGTCGTTGTCGTCGTACCTTGCCATTACAATGTACTTTTTGCCGTTCTCCATTTTAACGCCGACATAGCCGTATCTCTCGGCAAAGGCTGAAAGACCCGCCACATCGCCATCCTTCATATTTGCAACGTCGAGCCTGATATACGCCGAACACTCGGGACCGAAGGTGCGCTGGGTAAGGGTGTTTCTTGCCTGAGTGACCGACCGGCAGACTGTTCCGGTCTTTAATCTTAAGTACCCCTCCCTTTCGGTTAAAGACCAAAGGCGGTTATCGGGGTTATGATTCCACTGCCACTCCGGCAGGAGGTTGGAGCCGTTGTAGTCGTTCTCTCCGGCGGCTTCAAGGCTGTCGGCAAAGCTGTGATATGAACGCACAATTTGTGAGTTGATGAACTCGTCGCTTGTGACAATGCCCTTTCTTTCCATTCCTTTAACCGGGATTTCCGCTGTCTTCGGTGCCTTTCCGTCGATACCGACAACCGGCCAATCGTCCTCCCAGGTCATGGGCATTAAAACCGGAAGCCTTCCTACTGCTCCGTGATCCTGGAACAAAAGGCAATACCAATTCCCATCAGCGGAATCTATAATGCCTCCCTGAGCAACACCGTCGTTTCTGAAGCCGAGATTGTCGTCAAGGATCACCTTCATTTCCCAATCGCCGTCGAGTGATTTGCTTCTGTAGCAAAGCTGGGTTCTTCTGCCGCCCGACGGCCATGTGATAATAAAGATATAGTAATATCCGTTTATTTTGTAGGCGTGTGCTCCCTCGGCAAGACAGCCGGGAGTAAGACCCGCATCGCTGATAATTTTCCTCTTGGTTTCGGGCTTTACTGCGCTTAAATCCTTTTCAAGCTCGACGCACCATATATCACCGCCGCCGTATATGATGTACACCCTGCCGTCCTCGTCGAACAAAAGGCTCATATCATGAAAGCCCTCATCAAATACGAATCTTTCCCACCTTCCGTTTTCTATATCCTTTGTGTAGTAGATATATGATTTGCCGGTGGAATAGGAAAGGAATCCTACATAGAAAATGCCGTTATGATGGCGGATGGATGCCGCCCACTGCCCTTTGCCGTAGCTGTGTTCGCCGTTTCGCAGAGCTAAATTGTCGGCGTCGTCCAAGGTGTTAAAAACATAATTTACTATTTCCCAGTTTACAAGGTCATATGATTTCATTATAGGACATCCGGGAGACAGGTGCATAGTTGTGGACACCATGTAATACGCATCGTCGACGCGGATGAAATCGATATCCGGAACATCGGCAAATATAACCGGATTTGAATAATTCCCATTTCCGTCGTCGGTAGAGGTGATGGTTGATTTGACTATGTTTGAGTCGAGCATTTCAATTCCTCCTTCGGGTATTTGCGGAAGATATTGCTTAGGAACAGGCGAGATATCATCATTATTGCTTTTACAGGCGGTCAGCGCAGATACTGTCATTATCAGAGCAAGAACAAACAGTAATAGCTTCTTCATTTTCCTTTACCTCCGATTTTTCTTTTAATGAGCCTAACCGTCGCTATCTGCCCTAATACAATTTTACCGATCGCATAATGTAAAGTCAATAGCATATATTCAGATAGTCCACAATTTTATCAGAATATGAACCTGATTGAATGACATTCTGCGGCGAACAGCAAAGCAATCCCGCAGGTATTTATCACCATTATTTTCCTGTAACGTACTTGCATACCCCATTAATCGGTTGCTTTTCACGCTACATTATATATCGCCAGTCCTGGGCAACCGTGTACAAATAATTTTTTACAAGCCGTCAGTAATCTACAGTGCAGACAGACATCGCAATCTGTATGCCGTTTTCATCAAAAAGCATTGCGGTAAGCGTAAGCTTTCCATGAGACAGCTTATCCTCATTCAAAACTGCACTCCACGTTTTATCCGATTCATTTATCTTTGCCTCAATATCAAATGCCGCGAACGACGCTCCCCATACCTTTACCGAAACGCTGCATCCATCGGAATAGCTTCCCTTGATTTCAAGCGGAAGACCGTAAATCTCCTGCGGCATACCGTCAAACGATATCGCCGGATTTATACGGTGCTCCCGATAAACCTCAATTTCATGGAAGCTTGGGGTGCCGGCGGCACCGCTGACTCTTTCTATATCATAAAGCTTAATATATCTGCACCTGACGGTATTGCTCAGAGTGGCAATAAGCCTTTCGCCGACGGCTCCGCCGCTATAGACCTCGCTCCAGCTTTCATTGTCCGAAGATACGGCAAGCTTAAAGCTTTTTACACGATAACCCTGAGTAAAGAACGTGTCGCGCCATTCGCATATAACTATTTCTCCGACATCCTTTTCCTCGCCGAGGTCTACTATCGCCCACGGTGAATTGTCGCTGTCAAGTGGCGCCCAGCGGTTGTCGTTTGAAGCCGTTGTGTCTCCGTCGGTGATTTTGTCTCCGCCCTTGCCATCATATGACGAGCTTACAGCAACATTTTTGCCCTTTGCAAGATTTTCCGCGTGCGAAGCGCTTGCGGCGGACTTTTCCTTTGGCTCGCCTATAACCGTAACTTCGTATACGGTTGCATACTCCTGCTTTTCGGTGTCGGAAATATGAAGCAGAATATTGCCGTTGAAGTCCTCGTATTCAACATTTCTTCCGTTTGCCAGCTCCTTAACGCCGACGATTTCGTTTTCAAGAGCGGGCAGAATGATTATGTCTTCGTTTTTAGGATCTGCTTCCAATAGAGTGACGAATATCCTACCTTCTTCCGGCTTTGTGGTTATCTTAATATTATTGCCAAGGGCTTTGCTGTAGCAGCTCTTCTGAGTGCCGTAAACAGCCTCGCCAAAGGTGTTAAACCACTTGCCCGCTTTAGCCATATTGTCTATGGCCGCCTGTTCGACAACGCCATCGCCGTCAGGACCTACATTTAAAAGCAGATTTCCGCCCTTGCTGACAATATCCATAACGCTTGAAACTATCCACTGCGGGGATTTCCAGTTGTTGTCACCCTTTTTATAGCCCCAGCTGTCATTCATCGTAACGTTGGATTCCCAGTCGTAGTTAAGACCGGTCGCCGGAATCTCCTGCTCCGGCGTTCCGTAATCGCCGTCAGACGGATTGCGCTTGCCTACCCGGTTGTTAACTATGCAGTTTTCATTGAGCGACAGTATATAGCGGTACAGCTCTTTTCCGTCCTCCTCAGTCCACCAGCCTACCCATTCGCCGTCAAAGAAAAACACTTCAGCGCCGTAGTCTTCGATAAGCTCCTTAAGCTGACCCTTCAGCTGTGCTTTGTACTCCTGCTTGGTATATCCTTCGGCTATAACGCTGTTATTAAGACCTGTCTGAGATGGGTCGTGCCAATCCATAATGGTAGTATAAACTCCGAAGTGCAGACCTTCCTTACGGCATTCGTCTGCAAGCTCCTTTAGAATGTCGCCGCCCTTGTATTCGGGGCAGCATTCGGGATTCATCAGACAATAGTCCCTGAAATTCCGTATCTTGGTATCAAAAATGCTCAGTCCCTCGTGATGGCGCGAGGTGATAATAATATACTTCTGACCGGACGCTTTTGCATCCGAGACTATTCTTTTTGCATCAAATTTTTTGGGATTGAACAAAGCGGTCGCGTTTTGGGCATAATCCTCTTTGGAAATCTGAAGACTATTCATAATCCACTCCGAGTACCAGCCCGCCTTTGTTCCCTGATATTCGCCTCCAAGATATGAATAGGCTCCGAAATGGATAAACTGTCCGAACTTAGCGTCTCTCCACCACTTCATTCTTGCGTCGCGCTCTTCAGGCGTTTCACTTCCGGTGTACGAGGTCAGCCTGAACCAGTCGGCTTCGAGCTGAACCGGCTCTGTAAAGCTGAAAATAAGCCTGTGAACTCCGGAAATATCCTTAGTCAGAAGCGCATACTGCTCATTAAAGTCCAAGGCATTGACCTTTGCGTGCCGTTGGTAACTATGGTTCCGATTTTGTTACCGTCGATTATTTCATCATAATACAGGTCTATCGCCTTGCCCGTGCTGTTCTCTGAAGTCGCAGCTTCAAGCACCAGGCATTTTGCACCTGTAAACTCCACGTTATCGAATACAATGCAATCACCCGACCGGGCGTCGATTATCAATGAAGTAAAGTCGGCAGCGTTGCCGCCGTCTGATAGCTTTGCGGTAGTCAATTCCTTGTTGTAACTGTTCATATCTACACTACACCTTATAATACCGATTTCTTCAACGTCCGGTTTGCCTTTAAGGCTATCCTTCAATCCGGATGATGAGCAGGCTGAAAGCCATATTGCCGACGCAGCTGACAATAAAATCAATAGCCTTTTATACATTGCTTTTCCCCTCAGCCTTTCTATTTTGATTATATATTTGCTGACGGGATATGTCAATATACCATTGTGCCATGCTTGTTGAAGTTTTGTGCAGATTTGCAGAGCTTTAACGGCAATCATTTTGTAAACAATTCTGCTGTGGATTTCAGCTCTCCCGCGGAATACAGGAGTAAATACTATTCTCCGCTTAAATTGTAAACAATAAAATCTCTATTAATCGATTGTTTCTTTTTCACGCTAAAGTAAATATCGTCAGCATCTTGACACAACAAACCTCCTATGGCAGCTTATCTCATTCCGCCATAGGAGGTTCTTTTCTGCTATTATCCGTTTTTACCACAGCCGCTCAATATATTCTTCATCAGAATGACAGCGTATATACTTCGCCGGCTTTAGCACTGAACTCTATCGTATCGCCGTCTACAGCCCTGAATTTCACCGCTTCGCCGTTTGAATCGATAAGAAGCGCTTTTTTAATGCCTGCCGCCTTGACGGTCAGCGAGTCGCTGTCTGAAAACGTCTTCAGAACAGCAGTCACAATGGCACCGTCCTTCCACTCAATGCCGACCTCAACGTTTCCGCGTGCCCGAAGTCCGCTAACGCTGCCGGTGCTCCACATATCAGGCAGCGCGGGCAAAAGCTCAACTGCACCGCCCTGACTTTGCAGCAGCATCTCGGTCATTCCGGCGGTTGCACCGAAGTTGCCGTCTATCTGGAATGGCGGGTGTGTGTCAAACAGGTTATCATAGGTGGATTCCTTAAGTATCTGATTTACCATTGTTCCTGCGTGATTGCCGTCTCTCAGCCTTGCCCAGAAGTTTATCTTCCATGCTTTGCTCCAGCCTGTTCCGCCGTCGCCGCGTGTAATAAGAGTGACCTTCATAGCCTCTGCGTATTTGTCATCCTGCTTGCTGCGCCCTGCTACTATCTGCCGCCCCGGGTGAAGCGCAAACAGGTGATTAACGTGGCGATGACCGTAATCTCCCGTAACGTCAAGGGCGATTTCGTCCTTCCACTCCATAAACTGCCCGCCCTTGCCAATCTGCGGACCGGATAGCTTATTAAACGCAGCGCGGATCTCGTCGATTTCGCTGTCATCTATTCCGAGGATATCGGCGGCTTCAAGTGTATTGTTGAAGAGATCCCAGATTATCGCCTGATCGCAATATGCGCCGAGGGAGTATGGACCGTGCTCCGGCGACCACGACGGACTGGACACAAGCTTACCGTCTCTTGTATCGGTCACAAGATTGTCGACCCAGAAGAGCGAGGCTTCCTTAAGAGTGTCGAAGTTGGCGGCAAGAGCCTCCTTATCAAGAGTGAAGGCGTACTGCTCCCAGATGTCCTGACATATCCATGCAGCTCCTGCGGGGAAGTAAAACGCATCGGACACCGCAGGACCGGTGTTGCCCCAGATATTGTTTTCGTGATATGTTGTCCAGCCGCGAACGGGCTTACCATCCTCAGTGCAGTGATATAGCTCCGCCGTTATCCTTCCCCTTGGGACAAGGCTATTGATAAAATCTATCATCGGCTGGTGGCATTCGGCAAGATTGGTTTGCTGTGCCGGCCAGTAGTTCATCTGAACGTTTATGTTGGTGTGATAGTCGGCATCCCACGGCGGCGTAAGACCGTCAGACCATATGCCCTGCAAATTAGCAGGGAGCGAGCCTTCCCTTGAGGAGGAAATCAGAAGATATCTGCCGAACTGATAATAGAGCGTTTCGATATAGCGGTTGTCCGATTCCGAACCAATTCCGTTGCGGTAGTTTGCAAGCAGAACATCAGTAGTTGCAGAAGGAGCCTTTCCGCCTATATCAAGCTTAACACGGTCATACAGCTTGTGATAATCGTCAAGATGGGCTTGCTTCAGCTCGTCGTAGCTCTTTGCGCTGATAGTCTCTATCCGCTCTTTTACAGCGTCAAGAGGGTCTTCGTCGGTGAAGTAGTCGAAGCTTTCGTCCATGCATTGCTGATAGTTTGTGCCGGCGGTCATATATATGATGATCTCGGTGGCATCGCTGACAGAAATTCCGTTATCCAAAACAGAAGTCTCGCCGTTTGAAATCACCTTCACCTGCCCGGCGAACTCAAGGTGAGGGATATCCTCCCTATGGTCGGCGGGTCTGCCGGTTATGGTTATAGTATCGCCCTCGGCGGTTACGATTGCCTTTGTCTGCGGGGTGGTGAACTGCACCTGCTTTTTCATGGGAGAATCGGCGGTCAGACGTATTGCGACAAAGTTATCGGGATTGCTGACAAAGTATTCCCGCAGGTATTTAACGCCATCCTTTTCATATTTCACAGTTGCCACAGCATCGTCGATGTTGAGTGAGCGTCTGTATCCTATATCCGATACATCCTCCTTGCCGACTGAAATCGGGCTGCCGCTTGCATCCAGAAATACAAGCTCCGAAAGCTGCAAGCCTGTCCCTGTGGGATTGCTGCTCTTTACAGCAGAAACCTCAAATCTGTAATAGCGATAGCTTGCATTATCATTTAACTTATAAGTATATTCTGCATTGCGGCTGTCAAAGCTCTGGTCGCTCTGCGAATCTATCTCGGTCCAGCTCTCGCCGTCGTCAGATGCAAGTAGCTTCCAGTCTTTCGGGTCGCGGTCTGGCATATCGTTTCCGCTGACAAGCGTGTATCCCGAAATTTCAATAGCCTTGCCAGGGTCAATCATAACCCAGCAGGGAAATTCCTGCTTTGTTCCGGATGTTCCCGCCAGAGAGTACCATTTTGTGTTGTTATTACCGTCAAATAGCCGTTCGGATGTTTCCTGCGCGTTGACGGTATGACCGTTGTCGGTGATGCTTACGCGATTTTCGGCGATATCATTTATGACTATTTCGCCAAGCGACTGATAAGAGCCATAGTTGGTCTTTTCACCCTTAAGCGAGTTTATGGCGTTCATAATATCCGAACTGAGGTCGGGATAGTTTTCGGTGACGAGCTCACCTCCCGACATTTTAGCAGAGTGATTTTCGGTGAAATCCGTCATCAGCTCCTGAAGCTTTGTGCGGACATATTTAAGATTTTTGCGGTTTTCCTCCGCTGAAGCGCTGCTCATTCCTCCGTCGTAATCGGGGCTTGCGCCGGGTCCGCCCGACCAGAGGGTGTGTTCGTTTATCTGAATCCTGTCGGAGTTCACTCCTCCATATAGCATTGCGCCGATAAATCCGTTTCCCATCGGCAGAGCTTCCGTTTCCCAGCCGCGGGCGGGTTCATCATATACAAGCTCAAGCGTTTGCTGCTGTGTTTCAACTTTCAGCTGCTCCGGTTCGGGCAAATCCCGCTCCGAAGGTGTGCCGCATGAAACTAACAGGGCAGCGATAATTATGGAAGATGTAAGCTTTTTTAATATGTGTGATTTCATAGTCTGCTCCTTTGACAAAGGTTTTTGCTTTTTAATTGCAATGGGATATTATATAAAAGTAAATATATTAATATTGTAACTGCTGATAGAGTCTTTGTCAATCATATTATTTTAAGGACAATATAATAATGTTAAGATAGATATTAACGGCTGCACCTGATTTATACTTATTTCCGTCTGAAAAAAACGCCCAAAAAGCGGGTGCAAAATCCATCGCTCAGTGATTTCGCACCCGCTTTTTGGCATCGTTTTAGGCGGAAATTAGTATTAAACACCAAGGTGCAGCCGTCTGAATTCCAGCGGGCTCATTTTTTCCTGTCTTTTAAAAACAACACAGAAATAGCTTTCGTCATTAAAGCCTGACATTTCAGCAACGGTTTTAACCATCAGATTCGGGCTTTTCAAAAGGATCTCCTTGCTTTTTTGTATCTTTGTGAGACATATATATTCAAATATGGTTTTTGAGGTGATGCTTTTAAACAGGCTGCAAAGATATTGCGGCGTTAGTCCTGCTATGTCTGCAAGGTCTGACAAAGTGATTACCTTATCGTAATTTTCGTTGATATAATTTATTACCGGCTCAATTCTTTTCTGTTTTGTGTCAGAAGAATTGTTTTCCTTTTCTGAGGTTAAAGTCATGATATCAATAAGGATCTCGTAGGTAATAATCGAGCAGCGATTGCTTTCTGCGTGAAGATTATGTGCGGCATTGAACAAGGCTTCGATTTTTCTTCTGATCTGTGACGGCGACGAAATATAAAGCATCCTTGAGCTGCTGATGTTCATCGTCTTGTCGAAAAATACCGGTACTTCATCCCCGTTGAAAATCACCCAGTCGGTTATCCATTCGCTGCCGAGGGCACGGTATTCGTGAGGCTCATCCGTATTGGGAAAATGGGGAAACAGAATAAAGCCCTGATTCTCCTTGATAACATATCTTTTATCTCCGATGAAAAGCTCTCCCATCCCGCTTCGGCACTGAATCCACTGGTACTGATGGTAACCCCACGGTCTGATAATCTGCTCTTGAACATGATTGATTCCAACGCCTGCGGGATAATAAGGCAAGCGCGACTCCGCTCCGAGAAAATTCGGATAAATAAATTCGTCCATATAATTCTCACCAACATTCATTCTATTAA
>USEH01000077.1 GCA_900553675.1 uncultured Ruminococcus sp.
GTTCTTCTGATGGCACGACCTTTCCCTGATGTTCGCATAAATACCAAAGAATCGAAAACTCAATCGGTGTTAAGGTAACCTCTTTGCCGTAAAGACAGCACTTGTGAGTGTCTTTATTGATGGTCAGACCCTTAATATCGTACTCGGTTATCAGCTCCGGCTTGATTTCCGTGCCGGAAGCGTTGTTGTATCTGACATACCGCCTGAGCTGGGTTTTTACCCGCGCCACGACTTCCAAGGGGTTAAAGGGCTTAGTAATATAATCATCCGCACCAATGGTAAGACCCATTATTTTGTCGGAATCCTCGACCTTTGCGGTCAGCATTATTATCGGGTAAAAATACTTTTCCCTGATTTTCTGGCAGATATGAAAGCCGTCAATATCCGGAAGCATAACATCAAGAATAGCCAAATCAAGCTTTGCGGTTTCAATGAAGTTAAGAGCATCCAAACCGTTGTAAAACTTATGTACAATGTAACTGTCGTTTGTAAGATACAGCTCTATTAAATCTGCTATTTCCTTTTCGTCGTCTACTATCAAAATGTGTTCGTTCATATTTTCCCGCCTTTGCTTGAAGTGCTGTGTCAGTGATATTATAACATAGTGGAAAGGAATAAGCAATCAGTTAAGAAAAAATTAAGAATTGAGAGCATTAATTAATAAGTTGGTCGGTGCAAACACCAAGAAAGCAGGCGAAGCCGCGACTAATAATCCATCGCCGTAAGGCGATACAACACTTTTCACTTTTCTCTCTTATCTCTTATCTAGAAAAGCCGCTAAGCAAAGTAGTGAAAAGAGAAGAAATAAGAGAGAAAAGATAAAAGTACAAAAAGAAAAACCGCCTTGTCGGCGGCTTTGCTTTTTGGTGGAGCATACGGGATTCGAACCCGTGACCTCCACACTGCCAGTGTGGCGCGCTTCCAACTGCGCTAATACCCCATGGCTGATATAATAGCACAATTGAAAGAAAAAATCAAGTGTTTTACGCAAAAAATTTTCAAGAAATTATACGCACGATTCATCGGCGGAAAACCCGCAGAAGTCCCGCGGTCATTTGCCGACTGTCAGCCATGTTATGATGAATTTACGACTGGTGTAAGAATTACAATCTACTATGCGATAGGTTTTGTACTCTATTCTTGTAACACTTTTAGCCTGAAATAAGTATAAGAACCCGGCTTTTTTCATAGTATTAAGCAGTTACATATGATTTTGAAAGGAACGGTGCATCAATATGAATTACCCACCGGAGGGCTATATTATAAACAGAACCGAAAATATAAACGCTTTATCCGATATGCTAAGTCTTACAAGTGCCATGAACAGCGGAGCGATTTTAGAGGCAAAGGCGGATATGTGTACGTCAGACCACGACCTTATTGTAAATCTCCCCTGCATAAAAGCCACGATGCCGCGTGAAGAGGTTTGTCTGGGGATAAAGGAGGGCAAAACCAAGGACATTGCAGTAATCTCGCGGGTTGGAAAGCCGGTATGCTTTGTGGTTACCGGATTTGAATATATAAACGGCGAAAAGACTGCGATTATCTCAAGAAGAGCGGCGCAGGAACGCTGCAAAGACGAATATCTTTCAAAGCTAAAATGCGGAGAGGTTATAGACGCGACCGTAACTCACATTGAGCAATTCGGCTGCTTTGTGGATATCGGAGCGGGGATTCCCTCCATGATTCCCATTGACGAGATATCAATTTCCAGAATAGCCTCGCCGTTCGACAGATTTTCAGTCGGCGACAGAATAAAGGTGGTTTACAAGGGCTTCGACGGAGAGAAATTCTATATAAGCCACAAGGAACTTTTGGGCACATGGGAGGAAAACGCCGCCATGTTTTCCTCCGGCGAGACGGTTCGCGGAATCGTCAGAAGCGTTGAAAGCTACGGCGTATTCGTTGAGCTTACCCCAAACCTTGCCGGTCTTGCAGAGCCTAACGGAAACGTCAGAACCGGTCAGACTGCAAGCGTATACATAAAATCTATAAACCCCGAAAAAATGAAGATAAAGCTGATTATTGTTGACTGCTGCGACTCCTCCATGAAGATGAAAAACACCTATTTCATCACCGAGGGCGTTATAAGCAGATGGCGGTATTCGCCGGAGAGCTGTCACAAGGTAATCGAAACCGTGTTCTGAGTAAAAAGTCCTCGACAATCGCTTGATGGGGACTTTCACACTTTGAAATATGCTTCCATTGATATTCGTTTAAATCGGTGCAGTTACTTTTTCTTTATTCTTGACCAGTATTCTTTTGCGGTTTGTTCGGCTTTGTTTGAGCCATAGTTGTAGTATACCCTGTCCTTAATATTATCGGGGAGATACTGCTGCTCGACCCATGAATCGGGGTAAACATGAGGATATTTATATCCCTGAGCTTTGCCGAGCTTCTGCGCTCCTGCATAATGACCGTCCTGCAAGCTTGAAGGGATATTGCCGTAATCTACATTTCTTACGTCGTCAAGAGCGGAATCTATAGCTGTTATTGCGCTGTTTGACTTCGGTGCGGTCGCAAGTAGTATTACCGCCTGTGCAAGCGGCAGCCTTGCCTCGGGAAGCCCTAACTGCATGGCGCTGTCCACGCAGGATTTTACTATGGTTATGGCATTGGGGTAAGCAAGCCCTATATCCTCTGCTGCTATAACAAGAAGTCTGCGCGAGAGTGATATTATATCCCCTGCTTCTATAAGCCTTGCGGCATAATGAAGAGCTGCGTTTTCATCCGACCCTCTTATGGATTTCTGAAGAGCTGACAATATGTTATAATGCTCGTCGGAGTCACGGTCATAGCGCATATTGCTTCGCTGAGTCAGAAGCTTGACGTTTTCAAGCTTGACATTCAGATTGCCGTCGGCACTGTCGGCGGAAAGCACACAAAGCTCAACCGTGTTTATAGACTTTCTGACGTCTCCCCCACAGCCTCTTGCTATATGCTCTATTACCCCGCTTTCAAGCCGTAGCTTTTTGCCAAGCTCATCAGCGCATATCTGAAACGCTCTTTTTACCGCAGGACATATCTCGTCCGCCGAGACGGGCAGAAACTCGAAAACGGTGGAGCGGCTGATTATCGCGTTATAGACATAAAAATACGGATTTTCGGTAGTCGAGGATATGAGGGTTATTTTGCCGTTTTCTATGTATTCCAAAAGCGATTGCTGCTGTTTTTTGTTGAGATACTGTATCTCGTCCAGATACAAAAGGATTCCGTTGTAGCCGAAAAGAGTGTCTGTCTGCGCTATTATATCTTTGATGTCCTGAACCGACGCTGAGGTGCCGTTCAGCTTATACATCTTCATGTTGGTATTGTCGGCAATGATTCTTGCAACCGTTGTTTTGCCTATGCCGCTTGAGCCGTAAAATATCATATTGGGGATTCTTCCGCTGTCGATTATTCTTCTGAGCGGTTTATCCTTGCCTAAAAGATGGCTCTGCCCTACTACATCGTCTAAGGTTTTTGGTCTTATTCTGTCCGCTAACGGTGATGGCAAATTATCACGTCCTTAAATTTGATGATTCTATTATACAGCACCGCACAAAATAAATCAAGCTCCGCATATAAAACCGTTTGGCTCATATGCGGAGCTTGCCTATTATATTACGTTACGGAAAATTCTGCGCGATTACTGCGCCGCCATCGTGACGCACTTATGAATCACTTTCTAACGCCCCACATACAAAGCGGGGTTTTCTCCTTAGGCAGATACAGCTTGCCGTCGGCAATCAGCTTTTCAAGGATAAGTGCCGCGGCATCTAACCGATGAGTAATCTTTGCAATCGTTTCGCACTGATCCTTTACGGCGGCAGGAGCTGTTTTCTCGAGGATTTTTGCCGCTCTGTCTGAGATATCTATCACATAGTTTGCGTTTTTGACTGTCGCTGGCTCTAAAATGTCAAGTAGACTGCTGTAAACACTTTCAGTGAATACCGGAAAGTTTGCGGATAGTCTGCCGTTTTCACTAAAAATAAACCTGTTTTCAATCAACCACGGCAGGGTTTGATTATTCTTGTCTGCTTCTTTTTCAAGAATCGCATCCCATACAGCCTCTGCTTTTTTAGACTGGTATGAAAAGTCATAAAACTGACACAACTGTATTGCTTTGTAATTCTCGGATGAAAACCACACCGTATTCGAGCTGTTTGGAACTAACATTGCAACTCCTGTGAAATGCATGTTCTTGAAATCATTATCATGTCCCCATATCCAACCATGACATCCAAGCGGAAGGTATGGTTCTTCATCGTAAGAAGGAGAAAGGTAGTTAGCTCTAAAAACGCCGTTCACTAAAGCTATATTCAGCAAAGCAAACATCAGTCTGTTGTCGTCATAGTCGTTGCCCCTAAAATCAAGCTCTCTTACCTGTGGAAGAGCATTGAGGACGATATTATATATCTCAGCCGAAACCTCCTCACAGATGGGAACAGCTTCTTTTTCAAAGCTCTTATCATATTCGTCCGTCAGGATTACAAGGTTTGTCTGATACTTTTTGCCGACCTCTTTAAGCACTCCCGCAGCCACAAGGATTGCTATTTCATCCTCAAGATACGGCATTGCAACTCCCAGCTCCAGCGAAAGCTCCTCTGCGCTCATCGGCTTTTTATATGCCGAAAGCAGGATATTGCCGGGAAGCAAGCGGTCGCATAAGTGATTATATCTGTTAAAATCGCCCCAGAAATTAATTCTGAAAACGCCGGGATTATAGCTCTTTTCGCCCAATTCTCTTGTCATACCGATACCTTCTTTCAAAGTTTTGCGTATTTTGAACAGATGGTACTTAACCATCTCTACGCTGATGTTTTGTTCCTGTGAAATCTGTGAGCAGCTTTTATTATCGACATAATATGCTATCAGAATGTCTCTGTGAGCTTTGGCGAGCAAAGAAAGCTCCCGCCGGAGAAGATATGTAGAATCCTTTTCGTCCTCATGAAAGATATATTCATGCTCCGGCGAGCAAATCGTTTCATAGTAGGCTTTCTCCAAATCAAGCTCGCACCTGCGCTTTAAGTCCTCACGGCGGATAAATTTGCGAAAGGTATTCTCGGCAATTTTCCAAGCAAACGCCCAGAAAGCCCTGTCGTCCCTGAGATTCTTCGCCGAAGCAAGAATTTCAACAACGATTTCATGTGCAAGATCGGTTGCCTTGTCCTTATCGTAAAGCCGCTCGTAAGCGTATCCGTAAAACGCCGCGAGATTATCCTGAATCAGTTTATTAACGTCTATATCTGCCATACTGCCACCCTTTTCAACAGGAGATGCGAATGTTTGAAAGCTTTCAAGTATATTTTGTATACACCTATATAGTATCGGAAATCGGAATCGGTTAGCGTTTTTGAAAATAAATTTTTATATTTTTTGCCGTGTCATTTTAAATCAGGCAAGAGCTTTGAAAACATCTCCGCACAATAATCGCGAAGCCTGCAAAACTGCGCTTTAATACCGTCGAGCATATCCTGAGATGTCTTTATTGCAAGGGCGTAATCCTCTTTTGAGATATTTCCCTCTGCCAAAGCCTCAGCAAGCTCGTCCATATCCAAAAGAGCAGACCTGCCGTCCGGCTGTACAATGATATCAAGCATGAGGTCATCGAAGCAGGAATTGTCGCCATCTATGGTGTTATGCTCTGTGATATCAAAATAGTACTGGATGCACTCGCAGGTGGGATTGAACATCGCTGTAAGCCACCAGTTTTGATTCTCAAACGCCACCTGAAGCCAGTAATAGCCGTCGTCGCAAACCATGATTTTGCCGTCGACGCTGAAAACCTCCAGCGGCTTTGACACCTTAAGAATGTGCAGAAGCGAAGCTTCACCGTGCATTCCGCCGCTTGCAATTTCCGTATAAGCAGTCTCGCGGCTGAGGATTCTTTTCCAGTCGTTTCTTGCCATGTATTTTCGCTCTATCTTGTTTGACATATTATCACCTGATTATAAGTAATTTAAAAAAGGAACGCAAATTATTACGTTCCTTTTATATTTAAGCATTTTTGCGCTCGTCAACGCTTCTTATAACAGTCGGCTCGGCACCATCCGCAACGCATTCCGGCGTGATTATAACCTTGGTTATATCACCGTCCGAAGGAGCGTCAAACATCGGCTTTAACAGGATTCCCTCAATAATCGAGCGAAGTCCTCTTGCACCGGTTTTCTGAGCTATCGCCTTCTTTGCGATTTCACGCTTTGCTTCGTCGGTTATTTCAAGCTCGATGCCGTCGTACTCAAACAGCTTCTTGTACTGCTTTTCAAGCGAGTTTTTTGGCTTGGTAAGAATGGATACCAGCGCGTCCTCATCAAGTCCCGAAAGAACAGTTATAACCGGAAGTCTGCCTATAAGCTCGGGGATTATTCCGTACTTAACTATATCTTGCGGAATGACATTTTTCAGCACATTCTCCGAATCGTCCTTAACTTTCAGCTTGCCGCCGAAGCCGATCTGCGAAGTGTCTGTCCTGCGCCTGATGACGCTTTCAAGACCGTCAAAGGCTCCGCCGCAGATAAAGAGGATATTCTTGGTGTCAATCTGGATAAACTCCTGATTAGGGTGTTTCCTTCCACCCTGCGGGGGAACATTGGAAACCGTGCCCTCGACTATTTTCAAAAGAGCCTGCTGAACGCCCTCACCGCTGACATCTCTTGTTATCGAAACGTTTTCGGACTTTCTTGCTATCTTGTCGATTTCGTCTATATATATAATGCCGTGCTCTGCTGCTTCAACGTCGTAATCAGCAGCCTGAATCAGTCTTAGAAGGACGTTTTCAACATCGTCTCCGACATATCCGGCTTCTGTCAGCGTTGTAGCGTCAGCAATAGCGAAAGGCACATTAAGAGTCTTTGCAAGTGTCTGGGCAAGCAGAGTCTTTCCGACGCCTGTAGGTCCTAAAAGCAGGACATTGGATTTCAATATCATCCGACTCATCGTTCGCCAAAAGTCTTTTATAATGATTATAGACTGCAACAGAAAGAGTCAGCTTGGCTTCGTCCTGACCGATAACATACTGGTCAAGAACCTTTTTTATCTCAGCCGGCTTTGTAAGAGTTATATCCGAATCCGACTGCTTTTTTGAACTCTTAACAAGACTTTTTTCTTCAAGTATATCATAACAGAAAAGAACACATTCGTCGCAAATGTGAACGTCTCCTGCCGAAAACAGGCTTTTAACGCGATTTTCCGGCTTTCCACAGAAATCGCATCTTTTAATACCGTCATTTGAGGCCATTTTTTTACCTCCTTTATTTATCAAATCAAAAGTGCTGCCGGACATTTCAGTCCGGCAAACACTTAAAAACTATAGAATTACTGCTTTTCGATGACCTTGTCGATAAGACCGTATGCAACGGCTTCCTCGGCGGTCATATAGTTGTCTCTTTCGGTGTCGCGCTGGATTTCCTCAATCGTCCTTCCGGTGTTCTGGGCAAGGATTCTGTTGAGTTTCTCTCTTGTTCTTACCAGATGGTCGGAATGAATCTTGATATCGGTGCACTGACCTGAAAGTCCTCCGCCTATAAGCGGCTGATGAATCAGAATTTCGCTGTTCGGCAGAGCTATGCGCTTGCCCTTTGCGCCGCCGGCAAGCAGGAACGAACCCATAGAAGCAGCCATACCAACACAAATGGTGGAAACATCGCACTTAACATACTGCATGGTGTCGTAAATCGCAAAGCCTGCGGTTATTGAACCTCCGGGGCTGTTGATATAAAGGTAGATGTCCTTTTCGGAATCCTGACTCTCCAAAAACAGAAGCTGAGCAACTACTATACTTGCTGTAGCGTCATTAACTTCGTCGGACAGAACTATAATTCTGTCGTTAAGAAGTCTGGAAAAGATATCATAAAATCTTTCACCGTGGCTTGTTTGTTCTATTACGTTCGGTACTAACGCCATATTGCTCCTCCTAAAAACTATAAGAAAAAATTACTCGATAACTGCGCTTTCCTTGATAAGGTCTACAGCCTTGCCCACTGCAACATCAAGCTTGATATCCTCTGCGCGGATGTACTGCTTAACGGTTTCAACAGGCATATTGTAGTGCTCGCCGATATGCGCAAACTCCTGCTCGATTTCCTCCTCGGTGGGCTCGATAGCTTCAAGCTCGACAACCTTTTCAAGAGCCAAGCGAAGCTTAACCTGCTTTTCAGCCTGCTCGCGATAGGTGGTCTTTAAAGAATCCATGGTCATTCCGGTGAACTTAAGGTACATATCAAGCTGGATACCCTGCTGTGCTAAACGCTGAGAAAGATCATCGATCATATCGTTGACCTTGTTCTCATACATAACCTCGGGAATCTCGCCCTCAAGCTTTGAGATAACAGCGTCAAGAATAGAGGTTTCAACCTCGTTGTCTGCCTGCTTTTCGGCATCCTCTTCAAGGTGCTTTCTTACGTCTGCTCTCAACTCGTCAACGGTGTTGAAATCGGAGGTATCCTTAACGAAATCATCGTCAAGCTCAGGAAGCTCGGTGGTCTTGATCTCATGAAGCTTGATCTTGAAAACTACGGGTGCGCCTGCAAGCTCCTTAGCCTGATAATCCTCAGGGAAGGTTACGTTGATATCGAACTCGTCGCCGATGTTATGTCCGACAACCTGATCCTCGAAACCGGGGATGAACTGACCGCTGCCAAGCTTAAGGGTGAACTTCTCAGCCTTGCCGCCGTCGAACGCAACGCCGTCCTTGAAGCCCTCGAAGTCGATGACAACATCGTCGCCGTTTTCTGCTGCTCTGTCGTCAACGCTGATGGTTCTTGAATTTTTCTCAAGCATATGACCTATCTCATGCTCAACAGCCTCGTCTGTAACAGCATTGACAGTTTTCTTAACGGTTATACCCTTGTAATCCTTGATGTCAACAACAGGCTTGGTAGTGCATGTTGCCTTGAACTTTACGCCAGCAGCCTTTGAAACCTCGGTTACTTCAACATCGGGAGCAGCAACAAGGGTAAGCTCTGCTTCCTTGACAGCTTCCTCGATAGCGGGACCGTAAACATCGTTTACAGCGTCTTCAAAGAAGACCTCTTCGCCGTATTCCTTTTCAATGATCTTTCTGGGAGCCTTGCCCGGACGGAAACCATTGATGGTGATTTTAGCCTTGTTCTTAAGATAGGACCTCTGCAATGCCTCTTCAAAAGCCTCTGCCGAAACCTCTATCTCCAATTCGTATTTGTTTGTTTCTACCTGATTTTTGGATTTTAACATATTACGTCCTCCTGTATAATTAATGATATTAATACACAATAATTAAGTATAGCACACCAAAATTATTTTTTCTATAGAAAAACTATAATTTGGCATTTTGCACAATTTCGGTTATGTTAAGCGGTCTGAACTGTAAATAATCACTTGAAATCAAACGAAAATCTATGCCGTATCTTGTCCCGTTGACTGCCAACGCGCAAGACGGACCGTGCAGATGACCGTAAAAGCACTGTTTTATATTATATTTCAGCAAAACATCGAGAATTTCCGGATTCGTTACATTTGCAAAAACCGGCGGATAGTGCAGAAAAACTACAGGTCGCAGATTCTCCGACAAAGCAGACTGTATAGACCTTTCCAGTCTCATAGCTTCGCGGTGTATAACCTTAGCGTCGCAAGGCTCGCTTCCATCATTTATCCAGCCTCTTGTTCCGCAGATTCCGATATCTTCATAGACATAATGGTTGTTATGAAGAATGTTTATGCTCTCAATCCCGTTTTCCGAGAAAAATTTATCCGCCTTTGATTTGGTCGTCCACCAGTAATCGTGATTTCCCTTCAGGATAATTTTTCTGCCGTTAAGCCTATCTATAAACTGAAAATCCTTAAGCGAGTTTTCAAGACCCATC
>USEH01000078.1 GCA_900553675.1 uncultured Ruminococcus sp.
GTTGGCAAAGCCAACCGGACGGCAACGCCGTCCAGACCTCCGCCCGCACGTACTGCGGCTCCCGCAGGAACTGCGATAGAACACTATCGTCTGTGCGCGCCCGTGGGTAACCGCAGAAAGTGTCCGTTCAAAATAGATACGCACAAAGTACTAAAGCTGCTAAACAAAGGTCGGGCGTTTACGTCCTTAAATTGCAAGCGAAAGTATAAATCAGCTCAGTAAGCAAATCCCCGCGGCATATTGAGCAAAAAAGCGGGGCGTAAGCTCCCGCTTTATACTCAACACGTCCTGTAAAATCCAACCAATCAAGGCGCAAACCAATAGCCAGCAGCAACCCCTCAATGTTGCGCAAACGGCAAATTTTTCGGTTTTCGGCGGACGCAAGTCCGACGAAAATTTCGGACCCTCGGTCCGAAAAGAAAAACTTTGCGGCTTATTGAGTAAAAAATGTGGGCTTCCGCCCACATTTTTTACTCAATAAGCCTTGCCCCAGACCACCATGCAGGTAGCCGGTTTTCCGCAGCAAACGCATTTGTCATCTATATGCTCCTGCTCCAGCGGGATGCATCTCGAGCCTACGCCGGTAAGCTCTTTAACCTTGTCCTCGCAGGCTTCGTCTCCGCACCACATTGCCTTAACAAAGCCGTCGCCCTTTTCATTCAGCATGGCGTTTATCTCCTCGATAGAGGTGCAGCTGTAGGTTCTTGCCTGCTGATTTGCAAGTGCCTTTTCATACATACCGTCGTGGACAGCCTGCAAACGCTCCTTAACTCCCTCGACAAGATTTTCAAGCGGGATAAAGGTTTTGTTCCTGTTGTGACGCTCAACCGCCACGCACTTGCCTTCCTCTATATCCCTCGGACCTATCTCGATTCTCAGCGGAACGCCGCGCATTTCGTATTCCGCGAACTTCCAGCCCGGAGAATTTTCGCTGTCGTCCAGCTTGACTCTTATTCCGGCGGCTTTAAGGGTGGCATAAAGCTCGTTCGCCTTTTCGAGGACGCCCTCCTTGTGCTGGGCTACCGGCACAATCACTACCTGAATAGGAGCTACTGCCGGCGGGAGTACCAAGCCGTTGTCGTCGCCGTGGGTCATAATAATCGCGCCGATAAGGCGGGTAGTAACGCCCCAAGAGGTCTGGTGGGGAATCTGAACGGTGTTGTTTCTGTCGGTAAAGGTGATTCCGAAAGCCTTGGCAAAGCCGTCGCCGAAGTAGTGGCTTGTGCCCGCCTGAAGAGCCTTGCCGTCGTGCATAAGTGCCTCTATCGCGTAGGTGGAGACTGCACCCGCAAACTTGTCGCTCTCGGTCTTTTTGCCCTTGATGACAGGCATGGCGAGTGCCTGCTCGCAGAAGTCGGCGTAGACGTTTAGCATCTGCTCAGTCTCGGCGATAGCCTCCTCGGCTGTTTCGTGGATGGGGTGACCCTCCTGCCACAAGAACTCGCGTGAGCGAAGGAAGGGACGTGTGGTCTTCTCCCATCTGACAACCGACACCCACTGGTTATAAAGCTTCGGCAAGTCTCTGTAAGAATGTACGATATTCGCATAATGCTCACAGAACAGAGTCTCCGAGGTCGGGCGGACGCATAAGCGTTCCTCTAACTTTTCGTTTCCGCCGTGGGTTACCCATGCAACCTCGGGCGCAAAGCCCTCAACGTGATCCTTCTCCTTATTCAAAAGGCTCTCGGGTATGAACATCGGCATACATACGTTTTCGTGACCCAGCTCCTTGAACTTGGTATCTAAAATTTTCTGCATATTCTCCCAGATAGCGTAGCCGTAGGGGCGGATAACCATGCAGCCTTTTACGCTGGTGTACTCAATAAGCTCCGCCTTTTTTACTATGTCGGTGTACCA
Organism: uncultured Ruminococcus sp.; assembly: GCA_900553675.1. GTDB lineage: Bacteria > Bacillota > Clostridia > Oscillospirales > Ruminococcaceae > Faeciplasma. The sequence goes on from USEH01000078.1 coordinate 1,858, forward strand.
CTGTGCAAAATCCTCGCTCATCGGGGTGATTGAGGATACTAACTTTTCGTTTTTATCTTTAGCCATGTTAAATCTTCTCCTTATATATTATTTGTCCTCGTTTTGGGGACTCGTCCGCGCGCGGATCTGAAATTCACTCGGTTTTTGAGGACTCAGCCGTGCTCGGCGCTGAATTATCGTTAGAATCTGTACTATCCTCCGCTTTGGGAGACTCAGCCGTGTCAGGCTTTGAACTATCTTCAGAATTTATACTATCCTCCACCCTTTCGGGAAGGGGCGCGCTTTCAAAGGGGGATATCGGAGCCTTGGGAATCTGACTGTAGTCGGGGGCTTTGCCGCGCTTTTTGTCGATAAATGCCGCCAGCTTGGGGGTTACAACCGCGATAACGAAGATCCCCGCGAACATAAGCATAACCATAATCATAAATTTGGCGACCTGCGCCGAGCCGAGAGCTATAACAGTCATTTCCTCATCCCCTTTAGCTTGTAGTTTGATTTATACTATAGCACATTGGGACTGGTTTGGCAAGAGGGATGAAGAAAAAATTGCGGAGTTGATGAATGGAAACACTGTTTTTAGTTAGAATTGCGAACAAAAAATTGCCGCGAAATCCGTAGACTAACGATTTCGCAGCAATCTTTGATATATTTATATGTCACCATACTGTGAGCAATGAATAGCATTACACGCCCAAAATATAAAATCCGTTGTACTGCTTTGCTTGGTACAACCAGTCAATCAGCTTCAAATAATCCTTGGGCTTATCTTCATAAAGCCTTTCGATAATTGATGGGATAAGCTCTGACTTGTAGTAATTGATTCCAAAACAGTCGACTATGCCGGTTTTTAAGTTGTTATATGTTCCACAGTCGAAAATGTCGCCATAAATGTCCAAAAACTCGTCCATATCTTTTATACTGACATACAGAGAATCATTCTGATACATACTTTTGCCGGAGCTCCGCACAGAGACTAATTCTTTCAGGCACGTTTTAGACGATAGTTTGCAGAATGTTATTTCTATGAAACAGCTTCCGCAGAAATATCTTCTTTCCTCCTGAGATGAAAATGTATAAAACATGAAATATAACCCTGCGAATAGCCTAAGCTCCAATTATTCCCCTGTATACTCAACAACCACCGCGCTTGAAACTCCCTCTATCGCGGAGAGCTTGTCAACAAATGCTGTATCGCCCTTTTTAACCTTTACGTCCACTGTCAGCTCGGTCTCGCCCTTGTACTTAGCCTTTCCGCGAAGCTTGGTTTTGACTGTTTTTAGCTCTGCTGCGACAGCTTCGGCGGCTTTGTCCTCGTACTTTACAACAAGCACATATGTCCTCTTACCCTTGCCGATGACCGTGAACAGTATGTAAACTATGGATATCGCCGCGGTTGCAATAAGTGCAAAGGGATAAAGTCCTGCGCCCGAGGTTATACCGGCGGCTATTCCCCAGAACAGAAAGCCTACATCCAGCGGGTCTTTGACCGCCGAGCGGAACCTGACGATTGACAGTGCGCCCACCATGCCGAGCGAAAGCACTAAATTCGAGCCGATGGTGATAACAACGAACGCGGTTATAATGGTAGTCATGACAATAAGCACCGCAAAGCTCTCACTGTAAACCGCCCCGCGGTAGAAGATCTTGTATACAAAATAGATAACCAATGCGCACACCGCCGCGCAAGCCAGTGAAACAAGTATGTATGATACCGTTAAATGCTCAACCAGCCCCAGCTGCTCTATGCTTTCCTTTAATACTGCTTTAATACTGTCCATTTTCAGTCCTCCGTTTGATTTTTGTTTTTTTGAGGGACGTCTGCACAACGTCCTGTAAATCCTTTAATATTTCTGCTTGAAGCGGGTAAGAGCGTCCCTGCAAAGGCAGAACTTTGAAAGTGCTATCCGCTCGCCGTGAGAGGTGGAAACCAAGTCTCTTATATACGTCGGCAGAAGCTCGTCGTATTTAATCTCGAAGATAACCGATTCGTCGGGGAATATGGGAACGGTTACAAGCTCCTTATTAAATATGTCCGCGCCGGATATGCCCGCGTGCAAAGCCTTGTCAAAGGTCAGGCGGACGTTTCCTACAGGATGGACATATGCCTCCCTGTCGTAATCCACCACCACCGACGGCGCAAGTCCTCTTCCCTTTGCAAGCGAAAGAATCTCGCGGCAGAGCGTGTCATCGCTTTCGTAAAGCTGCGAGAAGTCGCCGTGCGTCATGCCGTCCGCCGCAGCTCTCGGCACCGAAACCGCGCGCTTTTTTATGCGGTCGCCGCGCTTTTCCTTACATTCCAGCTTTATCACCAAATCGGAATGGTTGTATATCCGAAGGCGGTATTTTTTTCTGTCCGCAACGCCGGAGAGCTTTTCGCGGTAAGCCATGTGCGAAGCGTCGTCGAAATAAAGGCTGCGGATGAAGTACTCGCCGTCCTCGCCGGCGTTTTCATCGTGCATAAGCAAAGCCGACAGCCGCGCGCTCATCAGCCTATAGTCTGCCTGTGTAAGCAGGAGCTTTATTTCGTGGCGGAATTTTGGCACTCGATCACCTCATTGAGCTATTTTTGAAGGCAAAACGGTTGACATGGATTTTACTTCGTTTTTACATTCCTTTAAATTATACAACACTTTGACCGCGGTTTCAAGTATTTTTATAAATTTTGATGATTAATTTATGATTACGGGCGGAAAAGTAGTTTACAAGTCCGAATTTTGGTGCTATAATATGATAGCATAGTTGTAGCCGGTACGGCTGCCACAGTAAGTCCTCTTAAAAATTAAATTGCTAACGGTATAATTTCCTTAAAATATAAATCTTAGTATATTTGGAGAAAACGATATGGAAAACACCTCTTCACGCAAAAAAATCGCTGTGATAATCGCTGTTGCCGCGCTTTTGGCGGTGACGATTATTGCCACTCTCGCGGCGGAAAAATGGGTTACCTACAACCCCACCCCCGCCAAGCCGGTGACCGCTGACGAGCTTGACACAGGAGCGCAGCCTCCATTGGCTGTCGGCTCGACCGAGAACAGTCCGGTAAAATTCTCACTGCCCTGCGGCTTTTACAGCAAGTCTGAAAAGCTCTACCTCAGCGCGCAGGACGCCGTAAGAATACGCTACACCAAGGACGGCAGCGACCCCCGCACCGGCGGCAAGCGTTACAGTGAAAACGGCATCAACCTCAAAATAGACGGCGAAAGCGACTGCAAAATCTACACCATAAACGCCTGCGCCGAGTATGCCGACGGCAGCTTTTCGGAGGTCGTCACCCAGAGCTATCTTCTGGGCGCGGACATATACAACCGATTCGACTGCTTGGTGTTCTCCATTTCCATCAACCCCGACTATCTTTATAATTACGAGGACGGCATATTCATCCTTGGCAAAATGCGCGACGATTACCTTGCCACCAAGCCCACCAAGGAAATCCAGCCCACCGACCCCGCAAACTGGAACCAGCGCGGAATGGCTGGCGAGCGCCCCGCGTTTGTGGAGGTCTACGAGCATGACGGCGAGTGCGTTATATCCCAGAAATGCGGACTGCGCATTTTCGGCGGATGGTCGCGCGCAAACGACCAGAAAAATATCCGTCTTTTTGCGCGGAGCCAGTATGACGAGGTGAACAACCGCTTCCGCTACGAGTTCTTCCCCGACGCTGTCGATTCCAACGGCGACAAGCTGAAATCCGCCAAAAAGCTTGCACTGCGCGCCTGCGCCAACGATAACGGCGCACTCTTCGCGCGGGACGACACAATGTCGTATCTTGCTATGCCTACTGATATCGACGCCAAGCACTCCCGCCCCGCTGCGGTCTTCCTCAACGGCGAATATTACGGCTTCGTCTGGCTTCAGGAGGTCTTTTCGGAGGACTGGCTCGACCATAAATACAATGTCACCGACGGCACATGGGATATCCTTAAGGGCTGCGAGTACATGATTAAGGACGACCCCGACGAGGATATAGACGCCGCCAGAAGAGACTTTGTGCATATGCAGTCCTACGCCTACAGCGACCTGACCGACGACGAGACCTTCGCCGAGCTTGAATCGATGCTGGATATCGACAATTTCCTGACCTACCATGCCATCAACTCATATATAGGCAACGGCGACTGGCCCAACAACAACTATAAGGTCTACAGATACACCTCGGGGGATGGTTCGCTGTCTCAAAGGCAGGACAGACTTGACGGCAGGTGGCGGTATCTTTTGTTCGATACCGACTTTGCTTTGGGACTTTACGGTCACGACTTTTTGGAAAAGAATATCTGTTATCTGTTTGACGACGAATATTTCGCGCGCTTCCCCGAAAACTGGGATTTAGATGTCCACGACGACGGCGAAAAGTATTGGCGCAGCGACCTGCTGATTACCATGTCGAAGCGCGACGACATCCGCGAGAAGTTTACCGGCATAGTGCTTGACATTATGAACTGGTACTACTCCCCCGAAAGGGTGACGGCTAAGCTCGACGAAATGCACACCCTGCGTCTCCACGAGCTTGTAGCCGCAGGAAACAACGGAAAAGCGAACATCTGGAGCGTAGACCGCGAGCTTAACACTGCCAAGGACTGGATAACCAAGCGCCCCTACTCGGCAAAGCGCCAGCTTTCGCAGATTTTCCCCGACTATTACGATTCCGAAAGCGTCTTTACAATAAGGGCGATACCCACTGAGAATGCTACAATTAAGATTAACACCTGCAATATAGCTTCAGACGAGGAATTTGACTTCAACGGCGAGTACTTTACCGGCATGGAAATACCTCTTAGTGTCACCGTTGCTCCCGGCTACAAATTCGACAGCTGGGAAATCAACGGCGAAAAGGTTTACGAGCAGTCGCTAAGCCTTTCAAGCGAAAAGTACGGCGACAACATAAAAATCAGGCTGAACGTTTCCTGCGAGTCCGCCGGAATAGACATAAGCGAGGTTTGCTATAAGGGCGGCTCGGATTATGTCGTGCTTAAAAATCTCAGCGATAAGTCTTTGTCGACAAAGGGTCTGACACTTTCGGACAGCGACAGCGGCGAGGCTTTCATACTTCCCACCGCGGAAATAAAGGCGGGCAGAACTCTTAAAATAATCTGCAAGAACTATTCAAGAAGCGATGCTTTAGGCTGCATTGAATGCGGATTCTCGCTTAAAGAGGGCGAAACTCTGATTCTTAAGGATGCCGTCGGCAAAACCGTCCGCGAGCTTTACTTAAGAGACGCCGCCAAGGGCTCGGCTTTAAAGCTTGACGAAATGAGCGGAAAATATATCGCCTACACCCCATACCCCAAGGCAAGGATACTTGAGGCTGAGCTGCCAAAATGGGGAGGCTGGGGATGGTAGTGGCTGCTTGCGCTGCCCCAGAGAAGAGAGAAAAGAGAAGAGAGAAAAGTGGAGGTATCGCCTTACGGCGATGTATCTGAATTGCGGCTTCGCCACATGGCGGAGCCTTCTCTTAAAATCCGTCGCCGTGCGTTTCACCGTAAGGCGAAACGCTCGACTCCTTATCGCACCGTAAGGTGCACATCACAGCGAACAAAGAGAGCGACATCACTGCGAAGCGACATCACGCTCGCGTCAGCGAGTGCATCACTTCTACCTATATCGAAGCACCAAACTAAAAATATAAAATAATAATGAAAAGAAGGAATCATACCATGTCCGGAATCAAAATAACCTGTGACTCGACCTGCGACCTTACCGAAAGCCTCTATTCAAACTACGGCGTTACCGTAATGCCGTTGGGAGTAGTATTGGGCGAAGACCTTAGAAAGGACGGAGTTGACGTTGACCCTGCCGCGATATTTGATTACGTTGGCAAAACCGGAGTGCTTCCCAAAACCTCGGCAGTGTCTGTAAACGAATATTATGAAACGTTCAAGCAATTCTGCCTTGAGGGAAGCGCCGTTATACATATAAACATATCAAGCGACTTTTCAAGCTGCTATACAAACGCCGTTCAGGCGGCTTCAATGGTTAAAGAGGAGATTCCGGACGCCGATATCCGCGTTATAGATTCGCGCAATCTGTCCTCGGGCTCGGGTCATCTGGTGCTGCTGGCTCGTGAGCTTGCAAACAGCGGGCTTTCCGCCGCCGATATCGAGGATCGCCTTAACAAAGCTAAGAACCGTCTTGACGTAAGCTTTGTGTTGCAGACCCTTGAATATCTGCAAAAGGGTGGAAGATGCCCCAGCGTTGTTGCGTTCGGCGCGAATCTTTTAAAGCTCCGCCCCGAAATTGAGGTAAGAGAGGGCAAAATGGGAGTTGCCAAAAAGTACCGCGGCAGCATGGAAAAATCCATCCTCGACTACGTCCGCGGAAGGCTGGCAGGGCGAGAGGACATCGACACAAAAAGGATATTCATAACCCATTCACACGTTCCGCAGGAGATTGTGGACAAGGTAAGAGCGCAGATTTCAGAGCTTCAGCCGTTTGAGGAGATCATAGAGACCTATGCCGGATGCACCGTTTCGAGCCATTGCGGACCCAACTGTCTGGGAGTGCTGTTCTTTACAAAGTAAGAACAGCTGTTAAATCGCGCAAAAATGCCGTAAAAACGCTTGAAATCGACAGCGGATTATGCTATACTTGTTGCAAAATAGTATTATATAGTATTAAGGATGTGAGCGCAGATGTTTAAAAAAGATATCGGCATAGACTTGGGAACAGCCAACACCCTTGTTTATTTAAAAGGTAAGGGAATTATCATAAGAGAGCCCTCGGTCGTTGCCGTTGATACCAAAACCGAGCAGGTAAGATATGTCGGACAGGACGCCAAGAACATTATCGGACGTACCCCTGGCTCTATCCGCGCGGTAAGACCCCTTAAAGACGGCGTTATAGCCGATTTCGACATGACCACCGCCATGCTTCAGGAGTTTATCCGCAAGGCAAAGGGCAGCAATCCGCTTGTAAAGGCGCGGGTAATTATCTGCATACCGTCGGGAGTTACCGCAGTTGAGCGCAGAGCGGTAAGAGAAGCTGCCGAGGGCGCGGGAGCAAAAAGGGTATCTATAGTTGAGGAACCCATGGCTGCGGCTATCGGCGCGGGTCTTCCGGTTGAGGAGCCTACCGGCTCGATGATAGTAGACATCGGCGGCGGCACCAGCGAGGTTGCGGTAATATCGCTGTGCGGAATAGTAACCAGCCGCTCGGTAAGGGTTGCCGGCGACGAGTTTGATTTATCCATCATCAACTTTATAAAGAAGAAGTACAACCTGCTCATAGGCGAGCGTACCGCAGAGCATATCAAGATAGAAATAGGCTCGGCTTACCCAGTGGGCGAGGAGCAGGAGCTTGAAATTAAGGGAAGAAACCTATTAACAGGTCTGCCGGAGAACATAACCATCACCTCCGACGAGATAAGAGAGGCTCTTTCCGAGCCGCTTTCGCACATTGTCGAAGCGCTCAAGGTGACCTTGGAGCGCACCCCGCCTGAGCTTTCGGCGGACATCATAGATCAGGGAATCACGCTTGCGGGCGGCGGAGCTATGCTTCGCGGGCTTGACAAGCTTATAAACGAGGAGACCGGCATACCGGTATACATCGCGGAAAGACCGCTTGACTGCGTTGTAGACGGTACCGGCAAGCTGCTTGAGAACATCGAGGAGCTGCATGACGTGCTTAATGGGAATGATGCGTATTGATATTGCGCGTTGAGTTTGTATTGAGTGCGTATTGAGTTGGCTGGATGCCGATGTGCAGCTATATATCGGGGGCTTGTTTGAATCGCAAGTTTGTGCAGGGATGGACGCACTCCGTGCGCCCATAGGGAGACCCCCGACGAGGGTAGGCGACGGCGACTACTTTGTAATCTTTGTACTGTCGTTTGCCGTCGCACAGTGCCTTTCCTCCGTCTTTGGCACTTCATTTG
>USEH01000079.1 GCA_900553675.1 uncultured Ruminococcus sp.
CCGCCGCGAATACGCAGCACCAGCCGTCGGACTGTGGCGGGTCGGCAAGCGGCTGCTCCTGCGGTTTTGCGTCCGAATTGCCGCATCCAACGCAGCCAAGGCAAAGAGTAGCTCCCAAAAAGATGGAAAGAAGTCTTTTGTTCATATATATACCTCCTGATAGAAATTTTTAAGCTAAGAATATACTATCATTTAGCTGAGAAAAAGTCAATTTTAAAAAATGAATATATCAGTTTTTATCCTGTTCATATATTAAAAGCCGATGCAGAATTAACAGTGATGTGATTTTGCACCGGCTTACTATTTATTAATATTATTCAGTTCTCAAAGCAACAACAGGGTCCTTCTTGGCAGCGATTCCGGACGGGATAAGTCCCGCTATCAGCGTAAGACCAATGCTTATTGCAACCAGTATTATCGCACCTGCAACAGGCAGCGAAGCCGAAAGTATCTCAATTCCGGTAAGAACGTGTAGGATTATGTTAATAGGTATCAGCAGAAGCAGGGTGATTCCGATACCGATAGCCCCCGCGACGAAGCCCACTATCATAGTCTCTGCATTGAACACGCGGGATATATCCTTTTTGGAAGCTCCCACGGCGCGGAGTATGCCTATTTCCTTGGTTCTTTCCAGAACAGAGATGTAGGTGATAATTCCTATCATGATGGACGATACCACCAGCGAAATAGCAACAAACGCCATCAGAACATATGATATTGCGCTGATGATGGTTGTTACCGAGGACATCAGCAGCTTTACATAGTCGGTGTAGGATATCTTATCCTCTTCATCCATGTCGGAGTTGTAGCTTTCGATAAGGTCGGATATGTTGTCCTTATCCTCAAACGAAGCGGCGTAGATGTATATTGCCGAGGGAGAAGCCTTGTCAACGTCTCCCAAAAGCTTTAAAACCTCTTCATAGGTTCTGTCCGAGCGGGTGGCAGGGATATGGTTGTCAAACACCACCTTGTACTGTGCAGGGGTCAGATCGGTTGAAGCAAGCATTGCCGAAAGCTGCTCGGTGCTGTAGGCTCCAAGCTTTGCCGCAACCTGCTCGGCGTACTGCTGAGCGGCTCCCGCGGCGGCTATCTGCATTATAAGCTCTTCCTTTTCGGCGGGATCCATGTTTGCAACATAGTCCGCAACAGTGGCTTCGTCCATCTGTGTCTGCGCGACGGCTGCGTCGATAATCATTTTGTCCGCAGCTTCGGGCGTGAGGGTCTGGCGGTACTGCATAGCCATGGTTTGCAGGTAGCTTTCCTCGGGGACAGACATTATCTCGGTGTAAACCGCTGCCTTTTCGGAATCGGACTGCTTTGCAAGCCATGCGTCTACAGTTTCGGCGATTTCCTCATCGGATATCTCCTCGCCCTCGACCTTGAATTTAAGACCGCTTATAACATCAACCTCGGGGTTCTGCTTCTGGGTGGAAATAAGCTCGCTTTCGGCGGTTTTGTCTATTACGTATTCGGTTAGCGCGGAGGTGTAGCCGATAGCGCCGTTCATAAAGGAAGCAACCGCGTTGTCGCTCTTGCGGATGATTCCTACCACCTTAAGCTTTATGGCGTTGTCTGAGTCGAAAAGATATTTAAGACCGGTTTCGGTTTCTGTGGCGTCGATATATCCCTCGCCGCTCTTCTGGTACTTGTCGCAGCTGGGTATCACCCTGAAATCTATGCCCAATATGTCCTCGTAGCTCCACGAGGTCTTTTCAAGCTCGGCTTCGTTGCCCTCGGCGGCGACCGTCATATCGTCGATAATGCCATCTATTGTTTTAAGACCCAAGGCATACAGCATCATGTCGCTGATTTCGTTGTTGTCGTCCACTACTACTACAACCTCGTCGTAGCTTTCGGGCCAGCGACCGCTTACAACGTCGTACTGGTCGGTGATGGTGGGACTGATAAGCTCGCCGCCTATGCCGGAAAGCATCTCCTGCCATGCGGATATCTGCATATAGGATGAAAGCGTGGAGCTTGAAGCCGAAACGCCCAGCTCGGAATAAAGCCTTGAAATAAGCTCTAAAACGTCGGAGCGGACTATTTCGCCCTCGGTGTTTTCAACGTAGAAGTTCATATCGGCGTCGTAGCCGTAGCTTACCGCGCTGGCGTAGGACTTGAACTCCTCGGAATTGTCCAGAAAATCCTTGAACTTTACAAGGTTGTTTTCCTGAGTTTCAATGCTGCGCATAGAGTCCATCATGTCCGACATTATGCGGTTTTCGTAGACCTTGTCGGGCTTTGGAGCATCCTCTGCGCTTTCCTCGCTGTTGTCGCGATTTGCTCCCATAAAGCTGGTCATCATGCTGGTCATATCGACCTCGCGGGCGTTGATGGTTATGGGATAGGAGGAAAGGGTGTCCTCCTGAACGCGGTCGATATACTTCTGAACGCCGGTGGAGACGGACAGTATCAGCGCAATGCCGATGATTCCTATGCTTCCGGCAAAGCTTGTGAGAATAGTTCTGCCCTTTTTGGTCATAAGGTTGTTCAGCGACAGCGAAAGCGCCGTTCCGAAGGACATCGAGGTTTTTCTGTCCAGCTTTTTCATGTCTGCGCTGTGACTTGCAGGCTCGGTTGATGAGTCATACGGCATCGAGTCCGACTGCACCTCGCCGTCTAAGCACCGCACTATTCTTGTGGCGTACTGCTCGGCAAGCTCGGGGTTGTGGGTTACCATTATAACAAGCTTTTCCTTTGAGATTTCTTTGAGAATCTCCATTATCTGAACGCTTGTGGCGGAATCAAGCGCGCCGGTGGGTTCGTCTGCCATGAGTATTTCGGGGTCGTTTACCAAAGCTCTTGCTATTGCCACCCTTTGCATCTGACCGCCCGACATCTGGTTCGGCTTTTTCTTAAGCTGATCGCCCAAGCCAACCTTTTCAAGTGCCGCGATAGCACGCTTGCGCCTTTCAGTCTTTCCGACTCCAGAAAGGGTAAGTGCCAGCTCGACGTTTGCAAGCACCGTTTGGTGCGGTATGAGGTTATACGACTGGAACACAAAGCCCACCGAATGGTTGCGGTAGGAATCCCAGTCGGCGTCCTTGAACATCTTTGTGGATCTGCCGTTGATGCATAAGTCGCCGGAGGTGTATTTGTCAAGACCTCCTATAATGTTTAAAAGTGTCGTCTTGCCGCAGCCGCTCGGACCCAGTATTGCTACAAATTCCGACTTGCGGAACTCTATGCTTATTCCCTTAAGGGCGTGAACGTATTCGTCGCCCACGGCATAGTCCTTTACAATGTCAGTTAGCTTTAACATTTTAACTCCTTGTGAATAATGAAATATACATAAAAGTATATCATAATCTGTGTTAATATTCAACTGTTATTTGTGAAAGAGAAATGAAAATTGCAATCTTTGGATATCTCAAAATGCGATTTTACTGTTGTGATTATTCACAAATAATTCCTTTAGAAATACTGCAAATCGTACAAAACAACGTTTTTACGCTGTATTGAATAAAAATGCAAAAATCGCTTGACACATCGGTATAAACGGTGTATAATCACATAATAAGCTAAATAATTATTCATGTTGTCTGCATTTTTATGCAACAAGACAACACATAAGAAAGGTTTTGAAATTATGAAAAAAATTATATCTGTCATTTTAGCCGCAATGCTTATGATGTGCTGCTTAGCCGGCTGCGGAGCAAACGGCAAAACTCTTGAAGACGTAAAGTCTGCAGGAAAGCTTGTTATTGCCACCAGCCCCGACTTTCCTCCGTTTGAAGGCTTGTCCGACGGTGGAGCCGTTGAGGGCATCGAAATCGACATCTTAAACATCATTTGTCAGGATCTGGGCGTTGAGCTTGATATCCAGACCATGGACTTCGATTCCGTTTTAGCCGGAATCAGCGCCGGCAAATACGACTGCGGCGTTTCGGGTATTTCGGTCGACGAGGACAGAAAAAAGAATATGCTCTTCACCGACCCCTACTGCCTCGCAGCTCAGGCGATCGTTGTAAAGGAAGGCTCTCCCATTGCCTCAAAGGCTGATTTAACCGGCAAAAAGATTTCCTGCCAGACCTCCACCACCGCCGCAAAGTTCTGCCGCGCCGAGGGTTACGACGTTGACGAATACGCCGCAAATAACGACGCCGAGATGGCACTCGTTCAGGGCAAGGTTGACGCTTGGGTAATAGACGACCTTACCGCTGCCGAGATGGTTGCTTCATACAACTCCGAGCATGATGACAAGCTTGTAATCCTTCCCGACGCTATGACAACCGAACCGTATGCATTCGCATTCGCTTTCGGCTCTGAGGAATTGGTTGAGGAGGTCAACAAGACCATCGCAAGACTGCTTGAAGACGGCACAATCGCTTCCATCTTTGAAAAGTTCAACGCGCCCTACACCTCTCCCATAAAATAATATTATACTGAACATCACTTTCAAGGAGTACGAACGATGTTATCTTCGTACTCCTTGTAGTAATTTATAAAACTTGAAAGGGGAATTTCATGGAAGCAATTACCGATTGGGTGACGCACCTTAAAGAAATCTTTATAGACACCGGATTCTACAAGCTTATGCTGAGCGGTCTTAAAAACACCCTTATAATAACCGCGGGTGCTTTGGTTATCGGACTTGTTATAGGCTCGCTTATTGCTGTGCTTAAGTACTTTGCTCAGGATTCGTCCGCCGTTCCGATGAGGATAGTCAACGCTTTGTGCGATATATATGTGACAGTCATCAGGGGAGTCCCTGTGGTTGTTTTGCTGCTTTTGTGCTTCTTTGCCCTGTTTAAGAACTGGGACGGCATAGCGGTTGCAATCCTTACCTTTGGAATAAACTCCGGCGCATACATGGCTGAGCTGATACGAAGCGGCATAAACGCCGTGGACAAGGGTCAGATGGAGGCAGGAAGAAGCTTAGGTCTTTCCAAGTTCCAGACAATGCGCAAAATCGTTTTTCCGCAGGCGGTAAGATACATAATCCCCGCAATCGGCAACGAGTTTATCGCGCTGCTAAAGGAAACCTCGGTTGCGGGATATGTCGCCGTCGACGACCTGACCCGCGCGGGCAACTTAGTGCGCAACAACACCTTCGACGCTATAAATCCGCTGATGGTAGTAGCTTTAACATACCTTATAATGGTAATAGGACTCACTCAGCTGCAAAAGCTGATTGAAAGGAGGCTTTCTAAGAGTGATAAGCGTTAAGAATCTTAAAAAGAGCTTTCAGGGAACCGAGGTTCTCAAAGGCATAAACGTTGAGATAGACAAAGGCGACGTTATCTGCGTTATAGGTCCGTCCGGCTCTGGAAAGTCGACCTTTTTGCGCTGTTTAAACCTTTTAGAGCAGCCGAGCGACGGTCATATCATCTTTGAGGGCGACGACCTTATGAATAAGAAGGTAGACCTCAACGCCCACCGCCAGAAGATGGGCATGGTGTTCCAGCAGTTCAACCTGTTTCCGCATATGACTATTATGGACAATCTCACCTGCGCTCCGGTAATGCTTAAAAAAGCCACAAAGGCGGAGGCTGAGAAAAAAGCCAAAGAGCTTCTGGCAAGAGTAGGTTTAGCCGACCGCGCAGGCTCGTATCCCAACCAGCTTTCGGGCGGTCAGAAGCAAAGGGTTGCAATAGTGCGAGCTCTGTGCATGGAGCCCGACGTTATGCTGTTCGACGAGCCGACCTCGGCACTCGACCCCGAAATGGTAGGCGAGGTGCTGGACGTTATGAAGGAGCTTGCCAAGGACGGCATGACGATGGTTGTGGTAACCCACGAAATGGGCTTTGCGAGGGAAGTCTCAAACAGGGTAATTTTCCTTGACGACGGCGTTATAGCCGAGGAGGGAACTCCTGCCGAAATCTTCGGAAATCCTCAGTCGGAAAGGCTTAAAAGCTTTTTGGCAAAGGTGCTTTAAATTATTGCGCGAGCCGGTAATCACTCCGGCTCATTTTATATCTATATGTTTAAAATATTGATACTATCGCGCAAAACAATTGCTTATTTTAATATTGACAATGACTTTGACTGCTGGTATAATCTTATATGTAGATGAGCGCCACGCGAAGATGCTTCGCTTGAATCGCGCGGCGTTTAATAAATTAATATTATGAAGTAAAGGACGGTACATATTATGCCTAAGAATCTTGGACTTACCCCGCCTATGGGTTGGAACTCGTGGAACACTTTTACATGGAACATAAACGAGGAGCTTGTTAAGCAGGCGGCAGACGCTATGGTTGAAACCGGTCTTAAAGACTGCGGATATGAATATATTGTCATCGACGACTGCTGGAGCTTAAAGCAGCGCGACGAAAACGGCAGACTGCAAGCCGACCCCGCAAAGTTCCCCAACGGCATGAAGGCAGTTGCCGACTATGTTCACTCTAAGGGCTTGAAATTCGGAATGTATTCCTGCGCCGGAACCCACACCTGCGCCGCGCACCCCTCATCCTTCGAGCATGAATTTGAAGACGCTGCAACCTTTGCAGAGTGGGGAGTAGACTTTTTAAAGTACGACTATTGCTTTAAGCCAAAGGGCATGCCCGGCGAGCTTCTTTATAAGAGAATGGCAATGGCGCTGCGAAACTGCGGCAGGGATATCCTGTTCTCCGCCTGCAACTGGGGTCAGGACGATGTTCATTCATGGATCCGCGAATCCGGCGCGCAGATGTTCCGCTCTACCGGCGACATTCAGGACACATGGGGCTCGATTGTAAATCTTGCAAAGTCGCAGTTCGGCAGACAGAGCCAGCAGGGCGTTTACTGCTGGAACGATATTGATATGCTGGTTGTAGGCATGCACGGCGGCTCCAACAGCTCCTGGATTGGCGAGGGCGGAATGGGCTGCACCGATATCGAGTATAAGACCCACTTCTCGCTCTGGGCTATCATGAACTCTCCTTTGATGATAGGCTGCGATATCAGAAACATGACCGACGCTACCAAGGAAATCCTTTCCAACAAGGATATCATCGCAATCAATCAGGATCCCGAAGGCAGAGGAGCTTATGTTCTTGATTCCTCAGGCTGGGAGGGCGTTGGCGTTAAGATACTCATAAAGGCTCTTGAAAACGGCGACTACGCAATCGGAATGTTCAACTTCGGCGACAAGCGCGGTCAGGCTTCCTTCCCGTTCTGGGATATGGGACTTCCCACCGCGGCAGGCTACGGCTTTGAAATGTACGACTGCTGGGAGCACAAGACCGAGGGCGTTTACACCGAGCGCTACACCGTGGATATCGAGCCTCACGACTGCAAGGTTGTAAGAGCAAAGCTTGTAAAGGTAAGATAAGAGCGAATGGCTAATTACGACACCTGCAAGGAATGCGGAGCCCCTCTTCATTCCGATGATATAGCAATATACCGAAAGATGGTTTTGCGGTGCGCTCAGGAGTTTATGTGTATAGATTGTCTGGCTAAATATCTGGGCGTTTCCAGAGAAGCTATTGAGGACAGAATCCGCTACTACCGCGAAAGCGGCACCTGCGTTTTGTTCAGATAAGATTACTGATTTAAGTAGAAGTAGGAGAACGGCTTGTGATGCAGGTCGTTCTCTTTTTTGATATAATGCTATAAAAAGCCCTCGTCACCATGAAAATTTTTAAAATGCTGTAAGATTTATCGCTCGATCCATAGTTAATAGATAAAGGAGTTGATGAAATGGACGACAGCGAAATTATCGCTTATTTTAACAGCCGCTCCGAGCAGGCAATAAAGGAGCTTTCGGCAAAGTACGGAGCTGTCTGCGCCAAGCTTGCGGGAAATATTCTTAACAACCGCCTTGATGCCGAGGAATGTTTAAACGACGCATATCTGGGCGTCTGGAATACCATCCCGCCAAACAATCCCGAATGTCTTTTATCCTACGTTCTGCGGATTGTGAGGAACACCGCTATTGCGAAGTATCACAAAATCACTGCCCAAAAGCGAAATGGCAGCTATGATGTTGCTTTGGACGAGCTGGAGGGGTGCATTGCGGGGTCGATATCAGATGCCGAGGATGGGCTGACCGCCAACGAACTTTCCCGTTTGGTGAATCAGTTCTTAGACAACCTGCCGCAGGAAAATCGGGTGATATTTGTGCGCAGGTATTGGTATGCGGATTCCGTTAAGGATATATCCAAAAGAATGAAGCTTAGCGAAAGCAATGTATCCGTAAGGCTTTTACGAATTAGAAAGAACTTACAGCAATATTTGATGAAAGAGGGTTATAAGCTATGAAAAAGGAAATGATTTCATTAACACTTGGCAATATCGACAGCCGCTTTATTGAGGAAGCCGAGCTTTATTCGGCTGATGAAAAGCAGGGCAAATCTCTGAAAAATGCATGGCGCAGAACGGCAATAGCCGTGGCAGCGGTGCTTTGCGTTGCCTTGATCGGGGTTCCCGCTGCCGCAGGGACATTTGAGGGATTTTTCAAGGATATCACCCGCTTTGACGGCGCAGTAGTGGGAGTGACCTATGAAAACGCCACCGATGAAATAAGGATTGAGGTTTCAGGGGCTGATGCTTCGGGGATGTCTGTGGATATCATCCTGCTTGAAATGGGCAGCAAGGAACCGTATAAGTACCTTGCAGGTGGGGAAATGGCTTTGGGAGATTTTAAAATTCTTAACTCCCGCGGGGAGAAAGTATACTCCGCCGAGGGGGTCGGGGAGCAGTCAGCCCCTATAGAGGATGGAAAAGCCGCGATATCCTATACGATAGAGCCGCAGGTTCTTTCGGCGGGTGAGAAATATACATTGGTTATAGAATCGGTATACGGCTTGCAAAAGGCAGAACAGCCGCTTAAAATGAGCGGCAATTGGAAAATTGATTTTGTTGTGAGCGAATAAATACTGTTTTTGTTTTCAGACCGAAATAAGCATAAGCTTTACGGCGTTTTGGGAGAGAAATATCCCATAAAACGCCGTAAATTTTTTCGGAATTTTGTTGACAGCTTTTTGACAATATGCTATAATTATTCTGGCAGGGGAAGACACCCATAACAAAAACGCAGCTGAATTAAATATTGAGGAGGACACCTATGACAAAAAACCGCGACCGACAGCCGAACGGGGAGCAGTCTCCCATGACAAACAATCAGACGGTGGTCGTAATATCTGAATACGGCGAGGTTGTCGGCAAAACCTATCCAAAAAGAGCCGCAGGGCTTGTAAAAAAAGGTCGGGCAGAATTCTTGTCCGAATATGTGATACGTCTTAAAGATTTCTGTCCGACAGAAAAATCGGAGGAAATAAATATGGACATCAATGAAAGAATTATAAACAATCAGCCTACAGTCACCCCCAAAACCGCTTTCAGCGCAGACTCGTCAAAAACCGGACAAAAGAGCGAACGCAAACAGGAATACATCCTCTTTGACCCAAGGGATTATTACAAAAATCCGGATCTTGGCTGGGGCGTTGCATCGCGGCACATGAAACAGCTTGCAGACGGCAGCTTTATCGAAATCTACTCCTTGGGCAACTGGAACGACCGTTTCAGCGGCATAGTCTCAAAGGAGATACCGATATCGCCCGACTGCGATTACACCTTTGTTTTTTGGCTGAACGGCGGAGAAAACGACCGCGATGACGAAAAGTGCGAGCTTTTGGTTATCTATACCGACGGCACCCACGACAGAGCCACCTCGGAAGAGTATCACGGCAATTACACCTATCTGCTTAACCGAAACAACGTTCGACCGATT